>JAQICB010000012.1 GCA_027858745.1 Bacteroidales bacterium | reverse complement strand
GAATTTTTGCTTACAGCTTTCTTCGTCCGGGTATTGTGTTATAAATTCTATTAGATTCATAATATATGTTTTTTTGCAAAGATAATAAAATTAGGTTAATATACGGATAATCATATTATGCTTTGTTAAAATTTGTGGTTACAAAGACAAGATAATATACGTTTTTCATATTAAAAAATAATTTCCACATTCTATATGTACCAACACTTTCAGGTAATTAGGAAATTTATTATTGATATTTTACGGTTGAAAAGTTGAATCTTATGGTATTTCAATTTAAATTTGTATTCTTATTTTTTATATGAGAGTAAAAATAAAATTGATAACAAAATAACCACGTATTATGAAAACTTTTTCTTTTTTTCAAAGAACCCTAATAATGGTATGTCTTTTATTAGTGTCCACAGCTTATGCTCAACAAACGGATTATTGTTCCATGGCTTTGACCACACAACAAGGTCAGAATTATTATGATTTTGAAGCTATTCAAGAGGTTGCGTGGGAAAATGCCTATGGTATTTGGTATGCATATACGCCAACTAAAGATTGTAAATTGCTTGTGAATTTATGTGATGCGACATACACAGGATGGCGTGAGGTTTTTGATGTGTATTCTGATTGTTCTGAAAACTATATTGATGTTCGTTATGATTATTGTGGTGCTGGAGCAAATGCAACTTTTTCAGCAAACGCAGGACAAACAGTTTATTTTAGAATATTAACCGAAGGTGCTTTACAGGGGGAACAAGGTTTTTATTTTACAATTGAAGAAAAAGACATACTACCCGGTGATGTTTGCTCAATACCTGTTGTAGCTGTCGAGGGAGTTAATGTTTCCGATAATACGGGGGGGGATCAGTGGTTTGTGTATTCACCTTCAGGTATCGGAAATATTGTGATTAGTTCTGTTGGTTATACAAATACCGATACCTATGTTCAAGTTTTTGATACCTGTGGCGGACAGTTGTTGGCTGATAATGATGGGGTGTCAAATTTGAATCAATCGCAACTGATATTGTCTACAGCAAATTTGCCAAATAATATATATATAAATTGGTCAGGATCTTATACAAATGATGTATATGACTGGTCTTTGGAGTTTGTTCCTGAAGGTGAAATGTATGCCGACTTCACAGCAAGCAACACAGTAGCTCCGGTGAATACCGAAATATTTTTCACACCCCATTCTATTGGATATGGGTCTATGAGTTGGGATCTCGATGGTGACACTCTATATGATTCGTATGATATAAATCCTTCGTATATATATACTACACCCGGAGTCTATTCAGTTACACATACTATTTATGATTCTTTAGGGGGCGATTCTCTTGTTGAGCATAAGTATGATTATGTTACTATTTATGAAGAGTCAACAGACCCATATTGCCAATCAGCACAGAATATTGCAATTGGTACTAATTCTTTTGAATTTGTAAATGGCTTAAATCAATGGTATACCTATACATCTGATTTTGACGGTGAATTACAAGTTTCTTTTTGTAATGTTGCCGACATGGAAGTATTTGTGAACGCAACGATGACTGATTGTGATAGTACCATGTTACATGATTACAGACTAGAGAATTGTCCGTCTTCTGATAATGGGTATGTGTATACCTATCAAGTAACTCAAGGTATGCAATTGTATTTTAATGTGCAAACATATGAGTATGGATTGATGGGAACACAGGTTCAATTTGATGTGCAAAAAATACTTCCGGAACCGGGTAGTAGTTGTGATTTGCCACAAGTCCTTGAATCATCCTCAAGTCATTCAATTAATTTTTCAGAAGATAACTCTTATGCAGATGAGTGGTATACCTATACCGCTACCGAAAATAAAGTAGTTGAAGTAAGTAGTTGTGGTAACGTTAATGTGTCAGGGGGGGTGAATTTCTCATTATTTTCTTCGTGTGAATTGGCAGAGCAAGGTATGTATCTTGATGCTAATTATAGATATTGTATAGATAGTAGTAACGGCGAAACTCAATTGTATGAGATTCAAGCCGGAGAAACGATTTTAATTCATATTAATGGTCAGGGAACCCAACCGATGATTTGGAATTTTATTGTTCGTGATTATTACGATGGCGAGATCTGTCAAAAGCCAATTACTGCTGTTGAAGGAATAAATACAATGCCGGCGTTTGAAGAGTCACATTATGTGTATACTGCTTCTCAAGACGGTTTGGTTTCTATTAGTAATTGTATTTATATAAATGTGGATACAATTTCAGTTGATTTTCCTTCCGGAGTTATGGTTACCGCCGAGTGTGGTAAAGATGCTGAGATATATACGTATTCGTCAGGTAATTGTGGAATGGGAGCAGAAGCTGTTTTTCAAGTTGTTCAAGGGCAAGAGTATCATATAACATGGTATTCATATCCAACTAATTGGAATTTACAATTTGTGACCGATACAGTATTACCGGCAGGTGTTTCCTGTGATAATCCTCTTGTCTTGTCGCAACCGCAAACAGAAGTTCAGTCATATGGAAATATTGTGTGGTTCGAATATTCTGCTCAACATACGGGTAACGTAACATTTACTTCAGATTTACAATATGAAGCTTCGGTTATTATTTTGACAGAATGTGCACCGGTGTCTGAAAACGTACAAAGCACCGAGCCATTTGTTATGGGACCAAGCGGAATTACGCTGTGGACACAAGAAGGGGTGACGTATAAACTGTGTTTAATTTTCCATGAAATGGCTCCAGTTGAACCATATACTATGAATTATGTTGAGGAGTCGGGGGCGACAATTCCTGCACATATTTTCTGCGAAGATGCAGAAGTGATTTCTGCGGGAACATACGAAACAACAACGGCGTATCATAATTATTGGTATCAATATACTGCCCCATCAGATATGTATCTTGAAATAGCTGATATTCAAGAAGAACTTCTAAATAATGATGTGGATGTTCAAATTTTTGATATCTGTACACACGGTATTGATAATGAATCGTTAGAATTAGGAATGAATATTCCGGTTAGTTGCTATTCTGAGTATAAAGAAAATATTGTGAGATTGAATGCAGGAGAAACTGTGTATATTAACTTACAATCTATGATGCAATCCGAAGCGTTCACCTGGGCATTAGTTGAACATCCGGTATCGAACATTGGTTTTGTGGACATATCAAGCGGGGCTGATTTTTTAGAGCCGATTATTGATAATAATTTACACACAGTTGAATTGACAATTGTACAGTCTGCAAGCCTTAGTTCTGTTTCATTAAACTACAAATTAGAATTAGGTAATAAATTATTTGATGAATTTGGTAATCGTATTTGTGAAGGAACGCAATTTGATTTCTCGAATGGAAGTAAAGATCTATATGTTGAGAATATTGATGGTTCTATTACAGAAATATGGCTTATTACAGTTAATCAAGCTGTGAGTTATAATACGGCTTCGGAAATAGTGGATATTTATTCTTCTGATATCCGTTCTAAAGTTGTCGATAATTCTTCGAAATCTATAAATCTTACCTTGGCATGGAATGCTCCTGAATGTTTATATGATATTCAAATAGAAGTTTCGGGAGGTGCATATGTGTCGAATAATGAGTATGCAAATGGATATGTATGTTTCCCTGAAGGTTCTACCGGACTTATTGTAAGAGTTATCGCTGAAAATGGCAGTAGTTTTACCGATTGGACAATTATTTATACTCGAGAGCAAGCTCCTGCCGGTGCATCTTGTGATAATCCATTATCTGCTCAATTAGGAAATAATTCTGCTTTTTATGAATATGAACAAGAGGCTTTGATATATGAATATTATGCTCACAGTACCGGAGTTTTACGTATTAATACTTGTGGTAAAAATGGTATTCAACCAATCATTGTTGAAGGTGAGGTTTGTATTGCCGGTGATGAGTCTGTGGTAATTTTGCCTGAACTATGTTCAACGGGAATTGGTTATGTAAATGAGATTAATGTGGTGCAGGGGCAACTTGTGTATTTTGGTCTTGTACGTGAGGATATATATACTGAACAAAGTGTATCTTTTAGTATTGAAGAATTTGAGGAGCAGTTACCACCGGTTACTGATATAACTCTCTCAACAACAGAAGAAAATATTCTTGTTGGTGAACAGGTTTGTGTTGATGTTGCGGTCTTTCCACAAGAGTCGACGTCATTGATTAAAACAACTATTTCCGGAAATACCATTGAAAAGGTAAGTGATTATTGTTATGTTGCATCGTATCCGGGTACCAGTACAGTTATTTTCGAAAGTACTGATGGTTCGAATATTACAAAATTACTTACCATTAATTCTGAAGCAGCCCCTGTTGTTTTAGAATCTATATCTTTACCATCTAATGTTGCATTACAATCAGGTCAATCTATAGTGCTTGAACCACAGTTTGTGCCTGCAAACGCGGACGATAAAGAAGTGGTGTGGGGCTCTTCTGATTCTTTAGTTGCAAGTGTAGATGCGTATGGAAAAATAGTTGCAACTGGGGTTGGAGAAGCGTATGTTACGGCACAAAATATTTCAGGAATGATTATATCTAACCAATGTATGGTTTCTGTTTCTTCTGTTGTGGCAGAAGGAATTATTCTTAATAAATATTCTCTTGTTCTTCAACAAGGTGATGTGTATTCGGGAATTTCTGCAACGGTGTTACCAACTAACACAACAAATAAGGAGGTTATATGGGAAAGCATGGATGCAAGTATTGTTGAAGTAACAGAAAATGGTATAGTGGCTGTTAATCCCGGTAATACTTTCGTAAGAATCGAATTATTGTCAAATAATAATATCTTTGCTCAATTAGATGTTACTGTTGAATTATTACCGGTTGATAAATCTCAATTAATAGCGAAAGTTGAATATGTAAATTCGCTTCTTCTTAATCTTGAGGATGCAAATTTAATTGGAAATAATACCGGTCAATACCCACAAAATGCACTTGATAGTGTTATATGGCATAGAACTTTGGCATATGATGTTATTGATGATTTGAATGCAACTGAAATCATGGTTGATATAGCTCTGCAAAATCTTAATGATGCAGTGTTATATTTGGAAAATAGTAGAATTGATAAAATTTTTATTCTTTCGGTTATTATTGAACGTTCAGAGCGATATTTCAATACAGGTGAGTCTAAACAAATCTATGCATATGTTGAACCTACCAATGCAACATATACTGAATTACGTTGGGAAATTGAAAATTCGAATATTGCTTCAGTTAACTCTTCGGGTATTGTGAAAGCTAACTCTTCGGGAATAACATATGTGTATGCGTATGCAAAAGATAGTTCGGAGGCCTATGATAGTTGTAAAATTATTGTTTCTACACCATTGCAAAGTTTGTCATTACCCGATAATATTACAATTCTTGAAAATGAGTCTGTAACTCTTTCTCCTGTAGTGAATCCTTCAGGGGCAGATGTTAACGGGTATATGTGGTCAACCGACGATGAATCTGTGGTTACGGTTAATACACAAGGTGTTATTTCGGGTATTCGAGAAGGAATAGCAACTGTTTCGGTTACAGAAATGTCGAGTAATATATCTGTGTCTGTTGTGGTAATTGTCCGTGCTCAAGCAGTTTCGGTTACGGGTATAAATATCCAGAGAGATTCTCTTATTGTCTCAATTGGTGAGTCAGAAAAGGTGTATCCTGTTGTTGCTCCAATAGATGCGACTAATAAAAACTATTCGTGGTCATCGTCTCAATCGGCAATAGCCTATGTTAATAATACCGGGTTAATTACCGGTTTTAATCTTGGGCAGTCTCTGGTTAAAGTTACTGCCGAAGACGGTGGATATATTGATAGTGTCGTTGTTACTGTTGTGCCATCTGCATCACCGATTGTTGAAGATATTTCGCACATTATTGTGGAATCTGGCACGTCTGTAATTGCTATTCCTATTAGTCAATATGTGTATGATGATAATACTGAAATAGCTGATTTACAGTTTGATGTTGTGTCTTCCGATAATTTTATGGTATCTATAGAAAATGATTCAATAAAAATTCTTGTAAATAATCCAACATTTGCGGTTTTTGAAATTTTTGAAATTAAGGTAACTGATGTGGATAATCAATCTGCTATAATTACTATTTCAGTTGAAGTATCGGAAGTGCCTAATGCTGCTCCTGAATTCATTTATGATGATGTTCATGTTAAAATTATAGATGGTGGTGTGTTCTATCCATTAGAATTTACAGATTATATGACCGATGACTATACAAAATTAGAGGATTTAACATGTGTTGTAGTTGATAGTTCTGCACATTATAGAACAATTATATCGGGTACTACTATGGAAGTTTCACGATATGATGCAAATTGGATAGGTCTCGATTCTGTTCAAATTGCTGTAACCGACGAAGAAGGATTGTCAACTGTCCAATATTTCTTGTTCGAAGTTTCTCAAGTGCCAAATCAAGCACCAATTGTTTCTCAAATACCGGAACAATTGTTTAATCCTCTTCTCGGCAGATATTTTTCTATTGATTTGAAATTGTTTGTAATGGATGATTATACTTCATCACGAAGTATTGAGTGGATTACGTCTGCAAATGCACGTGTTAATATTTCGGTGAGAAATGGGGTAGCAACAATAACGTCCGCTGATCAAAACTGGACGGGTTCTACTTCTGTTATCTTTACTGCGATAGATGAAGGTGGATTGTCTGATGAGGTTACGGTAGTGTTTACTAAAACAACACAAACTGGTACAACCTGGGTCGATTTACCGAAAATATCGTTTAGTGCGGATCAAACAATTATTGCTCCCGGAAATGCCGTTTCATTTACCTCTTCAATTTCCGGTGCCACTTCTTGGATATGGCATTTCGAAGGGGCTGTTCCTGAACAAAGTAATGCACCAAATCCGACAGTAAGTTATCCTGAGTCTGGTAAATATAAAGTTTCCTTAATTGCGATGAATGCTGAAGGATTAGATTCTTTAGTAATTGATGAATATATTTCGGTTATTGGTATTAACCCAATTGGTGAAATTGCATGTGCAGGTTCTTCTGTTTCTATTGAAGCAACGGTTTCTGCAGCGGATGGATATACGTTTGAGTGGAGTACGGGTAGTACTGAACAATCAATTATTGTTGAGCAGTCAGAAACAACAACGTACTCATTGATTGTACGACAGGGGTTGTTTGAATATTCGGACGAAATTACTTTAATGGTTCCTGATACTCTTGTTTTTCCTATTGATATCGAACTGTGTCAAGGAGATTCATATATATTAAATGTGTCCGGTTTTGAAGAATACAATTGGAATGCTGAAGGCTGGGGAACGCAAACTTCACTTGAATTGACCGAAACCGGAACAACTGTTGTTGAGGCTCGCGACCAATATGGTTGTGTAAGTACTGATGATTTTACTATTACAACTGTACATTCTTTACCTGTGGTTGATTTGGGTGATAATCAAGAGATTTGTTTAGGAACGTCAACTACACTTGATGCGACCGGAGCTAATTTGACTTATGAATGGAGTACCGGTGAATTTACGCCAACAGTAACTATAGAAGATGTTGATGGTGATGTGAGTGTTATTGTTACCGATGAGAATGGTTGTGCAAACACTGACACCGTTTTTATTACGACACTTCGCCCGTATGAAGAGCAAATAGGTGTTGTTACTTATGGCAAAGAAGGTCCATATGTTGTGGTCGCATGGGAGCGCACAGCCGGACAACGTACTCAGTCGTATGAAATTCTTCGTGAAACATCTACGCTTAATGACTATGAAAGTCTTGGTGTGCTGCCGTTTAATAATGAGTCGGTGTTTATTGACGATGATGCTGATGCACGTACAAAATCGTATCGTTACAAATTGGTAACTATAGATTCTGTGTGCGAAAATAGAGCAGAAAGTATTCCGCATCGTTCATTGCATATTCAAAACAATTTGAATACACAGTTTAAAGCTAATTTAACTTGGACTGCATATGAAGGTATTGATTTTAATACATATAAAATTTACCGAGGCACGTCTTCCGGAAATTTAGAAGAGGTTGATGCGGTTACAAGTGAGGCGACAAGCTGGACAGACTCTCAGGTGTATCAAGGCGGATGGGTGTATCGAATAGCAATGGTATTGCCCGATTCAGTACAGACAGATGAATCGTTGTTGAAAGCTGAAAGCGGACCATATTCTTTGGCAATGAGTAATATTGCCGAAGCGGAAACATCTCTCGAAGATTTTTATCAAGCTCACATTGCCGTATTCCCAACAATTGCTGAGAACTTTGTAACAGTGAGTGTTGGTGAATCTATCAATGAATATTGTGTTCAGATAGTTTCTTCGCAAGGAGCTGTTGTTTATAATTCAGGAATACGTACTGCATCAGATACCCAAATTGCTCTTGATGATGTTGCCCGTGGAATGTATATGGTTTATGTAATTGTTGATGGTGTTCGGGTGCTGACACAAATTGTAGTGTATTAAAAAAATATTTTTTATACATTAAAGGCTGGTGATTTCTATTATCAGCCTTTTTTTAAATAAATCTGATTCATATACAATAATATATATATATATCGTTGAAAATAGTAAGAAATCAAATGTAGAATTAATAAAATGAAATCTTTTATGAGAAAATTTACTGTAAGTATCTTATTTGTAATAATTAACCTATTTTCATTTTCACAGCAAACATCTGTTCAACAACAACAACAACAACAAGTTGAGGTTGAGGTTTCCGCTGATGAACTGGAACTGTTTATTGGTGCCTTAGAGTTAGTGCAAGAAATTAACCAAAAAGCACAACAAAAAATGGTTCAGGTAATTGAAAATAATGATTTTACCGTTGAAGAGTTTAATCAAGTACAACAAAAATTGCAGAAGTCTCAAGATGCAGAAGTCGAAGAGGATAATAAAATTAAATTCGACAAAATTGTTGAAGGAGTAGAAGAGATTCAAATTGAATCGCAGCAACAAATGCAAGAGAGTATTAAAGAGATTGGACTTACTGTTCAGAGATATCAACAGATATTGCTTGGCGTGCAAAGTGATGAGGATTTGTATGCTCGTTTTCAAGAAATAGCAGGTCTTAATTAACGTTACTTTGTTGTGATTTTAAGTATTTTAATTGTAAAAAAGAGGTTATTCAGTATCATATGAATAGCCTCTTTTTGTATATTTGATTAAAAATAAATCATGCTGCGTTTAGGTATCTTAATAATTTGTATGTGTATGAGCATATTTATGAATGCTCAGCAAAAAATTAGTGGAACTGTTTTAAATGCAGAATCACACCAAAGAATACCGTTTGCCTATATCGAAAATACTACTCGAAATTATTTGATGCTCTCTGATTCTACTGGTGCTTTTAATTTGTTTGTGCAAGCCGGTGATACTGTTTTGTTTTCGTCGCTTGGCTTTTTTTGGGAAAAACTAATTGTTCACGATTCTATTTCTGATTATACCATCGAAATGAATCCAAAAATATATGAATTAGGAAAGGTTACTAAATTTGCATATATTCCTTTTGAAGAACTACAGGAAAAAATTCTTGCCATGCCGGTGCCCGAAGATACGCTCAAACTCAATTTGCATTTCAAAAAGTATTTTCCAATGAAAGATTACCGGCCCGGACAGATTACGTATTCTGTTGATGGGGCAATAACTGCTCTTTATAATGCCACCAATCGTCATGCCCGAAATCGCTTGCGAGCTATGGAACTTATAAATGAAGCACACCGAGTTATTATTATTAATAAAAAAATATCAACGGAATTGATAAAAGATATTACTCGTTTGTCTGATGAATTTATTGAACCTTTTATTGTGTTTTGTGAGTTTTCTGATGAATTTTTATACGAATCAAACGAAATGCTTATTATTTCATATGTGTATATAAAACTTGATGAGTTTCTGAAACAATATCCTCAGGATCAGTTTTAACGAGCAATTTTTTGAATTTTTTCGAGTCCTTGTTCGAGTGTTTTTCGAGGACATGCAAAATTGAGACGCATATACTGTTCTCCACCTTTTCCGAAAATGCTCCCATTACTAAGTCCAACTCCAGCTTCCACAAATTTTGCATGAAGTTCTTTTTCTGAGAGATTTAATTCCGAACAATCTAGCCATGCTAAATATGTCGCTTCGGGTGTGTTGGTGTGTATGCGAGTATCGTCTAAATAATCGTGAATATGTGCCATGTTTGTGTGTAAATATGTCAATAATTCTTGTAGCCATGCATCACCTTTTGTATAGGCAGACTCAAAACCTACAAGACTGAGTGTGTTGCTCATGGTAAGATGTATGGTGTTGATAAAGTTTTGAACTCGTTTGTAGTATGCGGTATTTTCAGTAATAATAACTGATAAATGTAAACCGGCAATATTGAATGTTTTGCTCGGTGCCATGAGTGTGATTGAGTTTTGGGAAGCGTCTTCTGAGATTTTCGCCCATGGTGTATGCGTACCGGAAAATAAAATGTCTGAATGAATTTCATCTGAAACAACTAAAATGTTATGCTCTTTGCAAATTGCGTGGAGTTCTTCAAGTTCTTCTTTCTTCCAAGCCCGTCCAACCGGGTTGTGCGGATTGCACAGTAAAAGCATTTTTGTCCGTGGTCCGATTTGTGATTTTAAATTCTCAAAATCCATATAATATGTCCCTTCATTTTCCTGAAGTTCGTTCCAAATCACGGTACGTTTATTCGATTCTATTGAGAGGAAAAACGGATGATAAATCGGCGGTTGTACAATAATTTCATCTCCCGGTTCAGTAAATTCTTGAATTATAACGTTAATTGAGGGAACAACACCGTTGAAAAAAAGAATATTTTGTTTGGAAATGTTCCAGTCATGTTTTTTCTTTTGCCATGAAATAAACGCTTCATAAGCTGAATCATATTGGTAGGTGTATCCAAAAATGCCGTGATTCACCGCATTATGAATGTCTTCCAAAATTTCATTGGCAACTTTAAAATCCATATCGGCAACCCAGAATGGTATTACATTGTCGGTTCCGAAAATTTGTTTTCGCCAATCGTATTTTAAGCAATTGGTATGTTCACGAGGAATTATTGAGTCGAAATCATATTGCATAGTTAGAGTCTGTTTATAAAGTGCTGTGCCTGATTCAGAATGTTCGGCTTCGAGGTTTGCGAATGGTTAAAATCAAGGATTTACATTTGTAAATGACTGTTTTAAATATGAGCGTAACGATGAGACCGGACATTATGGACAGACACTAATTAGTTTTTTTAAAATAATCTGAGAGCGCATATCGTGCTCTTGGGGTAGTTGATTGATTTGCAAATTCATGGTTTAGATATTTATAATAACCGGCAACTGCTATCATTGCTGCATTGTCGGTGGTGTATTTTCGTTTGGGAATGTGTGTTGTCCAATTGTGTTTTTTTCCTTCTTCGGTAATTCTGTTTCGAAGTCCTGAATTTGCAGCAACACCACCGCCTATAACAATTTCTGTGATGCCCGTTTGTGTAACAGCTTTGTGTAATTTATCTACAAGAATATCGATAATTGTGGTTTGTAAGGATGCGCAAATATCATCAATATTTTCTTCGATAAAATGTTCGTTTTTTTTCACCTGATCTCGTAAAAAATAGAGTACTGAGGTTTTTAATCCGCTAAAACTATAATTTAAATCCGCGATTTTTGGCTTATTAAATGAAAAGGCGGCATCATTTCCTTTTTGTGCATGAGCATCAACATGTGGTCCTCCGGGATAGGGGAGTCCGATTATTTTTGCGCATTTATCAAATGCTTCACCTGCTGCATCGTCAATCGTTGTACCTATTATTTCCATGTCGGTAAAATCTTTTGCAATAATTATTTGCGTATGACCACCAGAAACAAGGAGACATAAAAAGGGGAATGTTGGTAGTGGAGGTGTGTATGTTGGTGTTTGAATGAAATTTGCCAATACATGAGCGTGCAAATGATTTACTTCAATCATTTTGCACTGATGTGCCAGTGCAAATCCTTTTGCAAAAGAAGCACCAACTAACAACGATCCAAGTAGTCCCGGTCCTCGTGTGTAGGCAATAGCAGTAATGTCTTGTTTTGAAATTCCTGCATCTTTTATTGCCTTATCGACAACCGGAACAATATTTTGTTGATGCGAGCGAGATGCCAATTCCGGTACGACTCCGCCGTATTCTTCATGTACAGTTTGATTAGCAATGCTGTTTGATAGAATTATCCCATTGCGAATAATTGCTGCCGAAGTATCGTCACATGATGATTCTATTGCTAACAATGTAATATCCATTTAAGTATTTTGTTATATATTTATAATTATATTTGCAAAAATAGTTTTTAATCTGATTTATAAGAACTGAGCTTTGAAATTTCTCACTAAAATAGGACAAATAGTAACGTATTTCATTATTACCTGTATTGTCCTGCTCATGTTTTTGGGTATTTCTCTTCATATCCCCTTTGTGCAGCAGAAAATTGTTCAGTTTGTTGCCGAAACTGCAAGTTCTTCTCTCAATGCTACGTTTACACTTTCTGGTGTTGATTATGATTTTTGGAATACTATAGTTCTGAAAGATGTTGAAATTCGTGATAGAAATAATAAACAGGTATTATCTGCACAAAAAATTTCGTGTTCTTTCGAATCTTTTGACCGAGAACGCTCAGAAATTATTTTACAATCGGTTGGAATTCAACGTGCACAGATTGCTCTTGAAAAAGATTCTGCCGGCGTGTTGAATATTTCCTATTTGTTTAATCGAGACACAACAAAAAAGATTGATGTTTCTGTAATTCTTCGCTCGGTGAATGTTCAGGATTCACATTTTTCATTTTTTAATATGCAGGAGTTTTCGCCCCAATCGTATGGGATAAATTTTGCCGATTTAGATATTTCGGATTGTAATTTAAATGTGTCAGATATTTCTATTGTTGGCGATTCTATTCATGCAGTAGTTCAAGGATTTTCCGGGGTCGAAAAATCCGGTTTTATACTCAAAAGTTTATCGACAGATTTTTTCCGTAATTCAGAACAAATAACCTGCTCGCAGGTGCATATATTTACTCCAGATTCAGATATCCATATGGATAAACTTACTTTTAATGTCCATGATTTTTCTGATTTTTCTGACTTTATTCATAAAGTAAATGTTGTCGGTGATTTTCAACTCTCTCAATTTTCTTTTTCTGATATATCTTATTTTGCTCCTACGCTCCAAAAAAGTCCTTATGAGCTTTCTCTTGCTGGAAACATAAAGGGAACTGTTGCTAATTTTAAGGGAAAAAATATGATTGTTCAATATGGGAAAAATACTGAATTTTCCGGAAGTGTCGAAATTATGGGATTACCCGATATTTCAAATACCTTTGTTCATATTATAACTGATGATTTTGTGACGAATGTGTATGATATTGAACATATTCGTATACCACCGTTTTCGGAAGAAAAAAAGATTAATGTTCCCTCTATTTTACAAGATATTGTATCGTTTTCATATTCTGGAAATATTACCGGTTTTTTTACTGATTTAGTCGCCTATGGGACGTTTACAACCACATCTGGAATTATTAAATCTGATATTTCAATTAAACAATCTCCCCTGAATAAAGATAATATTACAATTTCGGGTGATTTGTCAACTAGGAATTTTAATATTGGAAAAATAAGTAAACAATTGAAAGATATTGGAAAGATAAATTTAAATGTGCATCTTAAGGGGTATCTTACCAAAGATGGTTTCGATCGTGCTTTTGTAAAAGGAGAAATTCTTGATATTGTATATCAAAAATATCGCTACAAGAATATTCTTGTTGACGGCTTAATTTCTACAAATCGCTTTGATGGGTATTTAGAAATTGATGACCCCAATTTGCAAGCTATATTTTATGGTTTGTTTGATTATTCTCTTGAGGTTCCTGAGTTTAATTTTTCTGCTGATGTTTCGTATGCTGATTTACATAAACTTGGATTTGCTGAAGATTCTATTTTTCTTCTTTCATTCGACACTGAGGTTGATTTTATTGGTATGAGTTTAGATAATCTTAAAGGTACCATACAGTTTCCTCGTATTCAATTTCAGAATTCTTTGGGTGCATATGCTTCCGATTTATTTACGATAGATGTTGATAATATTGGTGATTCTCGCAATGTACATATAAATTCAGATTTATTAGACATGTCCTTGAACGGTAAGGGATTGTATGCTGAGCTTCCCGGATATGTATATCAGTATGTGCAGAATCATATAGCTTATTTGCCAAAACGTGACTTTCATCTTTCACACGATATTACTCCAGATTTTAATATATCTTTGCATATTAAAGAATTAGATTCTCTTATGCAGTTGTTTGTGCCAAATATATATGTGGCAAATAACACTTATGTGAATTCTGTGTATAGCGAAAAAAATTCCTTGTTTGTTTTGGAATCAACTATTCCAAAATGTTCATTTGGTTCGTTTGTTATAGAAGATATTTCATTGTCTTCACACGGGAATGCCGACACCATTTCTGTCGCGTGTATTTATACGCTCCCGTTTTCGAAAAAAACTGTGAAAGATATTTCTACACAGTTTTCGTTTTATGATAATCAATTTTCTCATACTAGTTCATGGAATTGGACTGATTCGGTAGTGTATTCCGGTAATGTTAAGCATTCGGGATATTTTAGTGCATCCGAACATGAAGGGCTTCCTCGTGTTGTCTTTTCTATCCCATCACAATCTATTGTTGTAGCCGATTCTGTGTGGAATATCGGTGTGGATTCTGTGATTGTTGACAGCTCAAGTATTTACATGCAGTATGCTCGTATTCGAAAGAATTTCGAGAAAATTGATATCTCAGGAACAATATCTCAAAATAGTTCGGATTCTTTGCTTATTTCGTTTACTCAATTTAATCTCGATAATGTAAATAATTTTATCCCCGCAGAAAATATTGCAATTACCGGTTTATTGGATGGCGAAGTTCTGTTGCAAAATATATATGATTCGCTACTTGTGTTTGCTGATATTCAATCAGATGATTTTTATTTTAACGGCCACTCTCAGGGAACAATGAATTTGTATAGTGATTGGAAGGCTGAACAAAAAGCAGTTAATGTTGTCGTTTCTTTTACAAAAGGTCGAACAGATATTCTTTCCTTCGAAGGAATGTATGTGCCATCTACTCGGAATATCGATTTTAATATGCAGATGAAGAATTATTTTTTGTCTGATTTTCAGGAGATTTTGGCAACAACGGTTGAAAATTTAGCCGGAAATATCGATGCAGATTTGTCGGTGCGAGGAACATTGGACAAACCCAAGTTTGATGGAAATATAGAAATAAAACGAGGTCGGCTGAAAGTTCTTGCAACTCAGTGTCAATACAATATGAAGGGGTTTTTGCAAGCGGAGAGTTCCCGGCTCATGGTAAGCGATGTTTCTATTTCTGATGAGTCCGGAAATACTGCTCTAGCAACCGGCTATGTCGATTTTCAGGATATGTTTAACCCGTCTTATCTTGTTGATATTTCTACAAAAAAATTACAAGCTTTACACACGAAAGAAACTGATAATGAATTTGTGTACGGTTCAGTCTTTTTTCAAGGAAATACTATCTTGTCGGGTGATTTGCAATCAACAAAAATTCAGGTAATTGGAAAAACGCTTGAGAATACACAAATAAATATTCCTCTTAGTCATTCTGAATTGTCGGGTGAACATGATTTTTTGATTTTCCGCCGTGATACAAATTTGAAAGATCAAAACATTGAAGTGCAGACTAATAATTCCGGTTCAAGTGTTGAAATGGATTTTGATCTTACCGTTACACCAGATGCCTTGTGTCAAATTATTTTTGATAAAAAAGTTGGTGATATTATCCGTGTTCGCGGTAATTCAAATTTGCGTATGATGATGGATAAACAAGGAAATTTGTCATTGTTTGGTAACTATTTAATTCAAGAAGGAGATTATTTATTTACCTTAAAATCACTGATAAATAAAAAATTTATTATTCAAAAAGGTGGTATTATTCAGTGGACAGGGAATCCGTTACGTGCACAAATTGATATTAAGGCTGATTATAAACTGAAAGCTTCACCAAAACCGGCAATGGCTTCAGTTGTCGATTCTACTCGATTAAGCAGTTATAATACGCGTATTCCGGTTGTGTGTCGATTATATTTAAAAAATGATCTTATGAATCCGGATATTTCGTATGATATATTAACACCGAATGCTGATGTGCAGGTAAAAGGGGTTGTTCAAAATTTTACGGAAGAAGAAAAAAATCTTCAGTTTATTTCGCTGCTTCTCGCAAATTCTTTTATTCAAACAAATTCTCAATCACCCTCAAATACTGCCAGCATAAACGCGGGGACGTCGTTTGAAGCCCTTACTTCGCAAATGAATTATTATCTTTCTCAAATAAATGAGGATGTTGATGTTGGACTTAATTATCGTCCCAATAGTGATTTTACATCTAACGAATTTGAACTCGCATTGTCCACACAAATGCTTAATGATAGAGTGTTTATCAATTTGAACGGTTATACCGAGTTTGGACAAGAAAACCCTTCGAGACAAGCTGTTGACACTAAAAGTAATAATGATTTTTCAGGAGATATTTCCGTTGAGGTCAAGTTAAATGAACAAGGCAATATTCGCTTAAAAGGCTTTTCTCGAAGTAACGAAGATCCTTTAGATGAAAAACAAGGAAATACAAATGGTGTTGGTCTGTTCTTTTCGAAAGAATTTGATTCCCTTCGTGAACTTTTTATTCGGCAGAATTAGTGTTGATGCTTCGTAAGATACGCAGATGGGAGCAGTATAGAAATTCATTTTACACTATCTCAGTTAATTTCCTTTCCTAACACCTTTGTTACAATAGATAGTTTTCCGAGAAATTATTATGCAATTCATCTAAAAAACAATAAATTAATTACAACTAACAATTAAAAACGCTTTTTTTGTAAAAAAGTGTAATAAAACTTGCTATAATACATTTCATATTGTAATTTCGCACTATAATAATTGTAAAAATTGTAACAATATGTGTAGTGTTTTAGGAATTTTTGATATCAAAACAGATACAAAAGATTTAAGAATAAAAGCTTTAGAAATGTCGAGAAAACTACGGCATCGCGGACCTGATTGTTCGGGAATATATACTGATGATTATGCAATTCTCGCACATGAACGCTTATCTATAGTTGACCCGACCAGTGGAAATCAGCCAATATTTAGTCCTGATAAAAAATGTGTACTCATAGTAAATGGCGAAATTTATAATCATCAATATATTCGTGAACGAACATCATCATTCTATGAATATCAAACACAATCGGATTCTGAAGTAATTTTAGCATTATATCAAGAAAAAGGAATTGATTGCATTGAAGATTTAAGTGGTATTTTTTCTTTTATTTTATATGATATTGAAAAAAATGAATATTTAGTTGCTCGCGATCATATGGGTATTATTCCTTTGTATTATGGACGAGACAGATATGGACAGTTGTATTTTTCTTCGGAATTAAAAGCTTTGGAAGGTATTTGTACGCAATACCAAGAATTTTTACCGGGACACTTTTTTTCAAGCAAGTATGGTGAGTTGCGAAAATGGTACGTGCGTGATTGGGTAGATTATGATACCGTTAAAAGTAACCCTACGTCAATTGAAGATTTAGCACAAGCTTTGGAAGATTCGGTTCACCGCCAATTAATGTCTGATGTGCCTTATGGTGTACTACTGTCGGGTGGATTAGATTCCTCAATTACATCGGCATTAGCAAAAAAGTTTTCGAAAATGCGTGTTGAATCAAATGATACGCAAGAGGCATGGTGGCCACAGCTACATTCTTTTGCAATTGGTCTCGAAGGTTCTCCCGACTTGTCTGCTGCACAAAAAGTTGCTGATTATATTGGAACTATTCATCACGAAATTCATTTTACCATTCAAGAAGGTATTGATGCCTTGCGTGATGTAATTTATCATATAGAAACGTATGATGTGACAACCATTCGAGCAAGTACACCTATGTTTTTGTTGGCTCGAGTTATTAAATCAATGGGGATAAAAATGGTGTTGTCGGGAGAGGGAGCTGATGAAATTTTTGGCGGATATCTCTATTTTCACAAAGCTCCGAATGCGAAGGAATTTCATGAAGAAACGGTACGGAAATTAAGCAAACTGCATATGTATGATTGTTTGCGTGCCAATAAAACTCTTGCTGCCTGGGGCGTTGAAGGACGTGTTCCGTTTCTGGATAAAGAATTTCTCGATGTTGCTATGCGTATAAATCCAGAAGAGAAAATGATAACGTCTTTTCGAATGGAAAAATGGGTTATTCGCAAGGGGTTTGAGAAATACTTACCGGAGTCTGTTGCGTGGCGACAAAAAGAACAGTTTTCTGATGGTGTCGGTTACAGCTGGATTGATACTTTAAAAGAAATGACGAGCGAAATGGTTTCTGATATGGAAATGGAAAATGCAGCTTTTCGTTTTCCGATTAACACTCCTCGTTCGAAAGAAGAGTATTTTTATCGTTCAATTTTTTATGAGTTTTTCCCTTCGGATGCTGCAGCACAATGTGTGCCTTCGGAACCATCTATTGCGTGCAGCACCGCAACAGCATTAGAATGGGATGCGGAATTTAAAACGAGAATAGATCCATCGGGTAGATCAATGAATGTGCACGAAAAAAAATATGATTAATAGCGTGAATTTCTCTTGAGTTCTACTTAAAATTGTTTATTTTTAAGTATTACTAAACATGTTAGAGCAAGATAAATCATCATGAAATTGCAGTTTACCATAAGAGAGAAGTTAATGATATTCTATATCTTGTTAGGTATTCTTGCAGTTTCATCGCTTGGGCTCTATTCATTTAATAGTGTTCGGAATGCCATTCTTGCTCGCTCTTTTCAACAACTCACGTCTGTTCGTGAGGTTAAAAAAGCCCGAATAGAAAATTTTTTTAAAGATAGAGAGCGAGATGTTTTATTCATATCTCATGTGTTAACAGATACATGGGGCACCTATTCTTCGCTTCGTGTAGGCGGAAAATCAGTATATTCGAGAATAGATTTGTTAATGCAAGAGCAACAGTACTATTCTGATATGTTTATTATTCCTACGTCAAAATCGTTACCAGCTCTTCATTATTATGTCGAAAATAATGTTGTACAACAATCTCAACTTTCAATTGATTCTATAGAATTTCCGAAACATTTTTTATCTGAATTATTTTGTATTGATACGGTTAGTTTTTTTGATTATATGTTGTGTAACAATCACTATATGTTAGGACTTGCTGCACCGGTATCTTATTTTTCGGATAGTATAGATGCGGTAATAGTTGCGGGAATTTCTTTGCAGGCAATTAATTCAATCATGCTCGAAACAAATTCTTATGGCGGATTAGGAAAAAGTGGAGAATCATATCTTGTAGGAGCCGATAATGTGATGCGGAGTTCGTCTCGTTTTTTCGATAATGCTATTATGAATCAGCGAGTTGAAACGAAAGCGGTACAATCTGCTTTTCAGCATAAAATTGGTACGCAAATTATTACCGATTATCGTGGTGTAGAGGTTCTGAGTTCCTATTCTACGGTGTCGGTTTTCAAAACAGAATGGGCAATTCTTTCTGAAATAGATGCTCAAGAGGTCTTGATTCCTGTGTTTGATATTAGAAATGATATTATACTTATGAGTGCAATTATCATTTTTGTTTTATGTATTATTGCCTTTATTTTTGCACGAAAAATAACCTCCCCATTGCTCGCACTTCAGTCTTTAGCGATTGATATTGCAAAAGGGAAATATGGAAAAACAATCGCAATCGAATCTCAAGATGAAGTTGGTGATTTAACCGAAGCATTTAATCACATGTCTCTTAAAATTTATGATAAAACAAAGGATCTGCGAGAACGTGAAAAACGATTACAACATTTTTATGCCGCTACCAGTGATGGTATTATTTTGCATGATAGCGAAAATATATTATTAGTAAGCCAAGCGGTTTGCAATATGACAGAGTATACCGAACATGAACTTTTGGATATGCCGATTGTTGATATATTACTTATTCCTAATCCGGTTCGGTATATGGGGCATCCTGACAAAACCTTTGTATTTGAAACCGATTGTGTGAAAAAAGATGGAACTAGTTTCCCCGTTGAAGTTATAGATAATCCTGTTGAATACGAAGGAACTATTGTGTGGGCTTCTGTTATCAGAAATATTACCGAACGAAAAGAATCTGAAAAACGTTTGCAGACTGAACGTACTAAACGAATCAGTTCGTTTATCGATGGCCAAGATGATGAACGAAAACGCTTGTCGCAAGAATTGCACGATGGTATTGGTCAGTCACTTGTAGGAATAAAAATGCGTCTCGACACCATACATTTGACTGAAAATTCAGAAAATGAACATATTTTAGAAATGGTTCGCACTTTTGTGCAACAAACAATTTCTGAGGTTCGTCGTGTTTCCAACAATTTGCTCCCATCAGTGTTACAAGATATTGGTTTGAAGCGTGCCATGGAAAAATTATGTTCTGAAATATCACAAGATAGTGGTATGAATATATCACTTGACACGGAAATGTATACGAAAATAGCAAACGATAAAATAAAAACAACTATTTACCGAATAGTGCAAGAAGCGATTCACAATGCTATTAAACATTCTCATGCTACCGATATGAATATTATGCTTATTCAGGAAGTTTCGCGTGTGCGATTAATTATTGAGGACAATGGAGTAGGTTTCGATACCGAAAATATTCCTCATAGAGGTAATGGTTTATATTCAATGCAAGAGCGCGTCTCAATTTTAGGAGGTACTATTACTATTTCATCAGAAATTCAGGGAGGAACATATATTGATGTGAAAATTCCTTTAAAAAAACGGTCTTAGAAAAAATATACACAAATGGATACAGCACAGATAACAGTTTTTTTAGTTGACGATCATGATATTGTTCGAGATGGTATTCGAGCATTACTGAAAGATGATTCCTATATTGAAATAATAGGTGAAGCCGCTAGCGGAGATGAATGTGTACAAAGTTTACAAACCATAACACCACATGTGGTTTTAATGGATATTAATCTTCCGGATATGACAGGGATTGAATTAACTGAGCAGATTATAAAAATGTATCCCCAATTGAATATTATAATGCTGTCGATGCATTTGGGCAGTGATTTTATATTAAACTCTATAGAGGCAGGAGCTAAGGGCTATGTGCCAAAAACTATTTCACAACAAGAATTAATAGAAGCTATTCATACTGTTGCCGATGGTAAGGAATATTATAGTAATGAAGTATCTGAAATATTACTGCAAAATTATATTTCCCAAACAAAACAATTATCAAAACAAGTTGAAGTGCCTACAGTTACTTTAACCTCACGAGAAACAGAAATTTTGACTTTGTTTGCCGAGGGTTTGTCAAATAAAGAAATTGCCTCACGATTGTTTATCAGTATTCGCACGGTGGAATCACATAAAAATAACATTATGCAAAAATTAGATGTGAAATCTTCGGTTGATTTGGTGAAATATGCCATCAAACATAATTTAATTGATATATAGTCTTTACAACCTGAGTTTGATATAATTTTTTAGGTTCAGAACGCTTATAAATAGTGAGGTTCAATCAAAAATAATGAAATAATAACGGGTTATTTTAAATTATTTTTGAGCTGAAGATGGCTATTTATAAGTGGGGAAAATATGCTTTGCATAAAAAACAGTTTTTCTGCGTTAAATTATTTCACAATAGCTCGCTATTATTCAATAATTTGCCTTGATAAACAGCTTTTTATATCAACCGAGGACAAAGGACGAGCTCAGC
>JAQICB010000157.1 GCA_027858745.1 Bacteroidales bacterium | reverse complement strand
GAATTTTTGCTTACAGCTTTCTTCGTCCGGGTATTGTGTTATAAATTCTATTAGATTCATAATATATGTTTTTTTGCAAAGATAATAAAATTAGGTTAATATACGGATAATCATAATTTTTTTTAATTAATGTGTGCATGAAAACTACTGTTTTTATGTATTTCTGATGCGAGCATGTTTCTAATATTTTGAGCATAAACGCAGAATTTGAATGTTGAGGCCGGCATTAACTAATTTGAAAAAGATATTCCATATTCCATAATATCTTTATACATGACAAAATTATTTCGCAACAAGTACCGCATATCATCACATAGAAAGCCCGGATGGGATTATTCCGGTAATGGAATGTATTTTATTACGTTTGTTACCCAAAAAAGAAAATGCAATCTGGGGAAAATTGTAAATAATGAAATGGAAATGTTTGATTTTGGATACATTGTGAAAAAAGAATGGTTACAATCATTTGAAATGCGTAAGGAATTGATATTGGATGAATGGATAATGATGCCAAACCATTTGCATGCAATTGTGATTTTGGATAAAAATCGTATATCGGATGTGATGGATGGGACGAACGGATACATGGTAGAGACGCACGCCCGTGCGTCTCTACCATGTATCCGGTTACCAAAATCAATATCATCGTTTATTGCCGGTTTTAAATCGGCGGTAAATTCAAAAATTGATGATTATATTGATGCAAACAATTTGGATATACCAAAATATAATCGCAACAATCATTTTTGGCAACCCAATTATTATGACCGTATTATCCAAAATAATGAATCATATATCCGGGCACGACAATACATTATAAACAATCCAAAAAAATGGGGTAAGGACAAATTTAATGGATAAAACTACATTGTAATTTTTTTATGTATCTTACGTCTTAATAAATAAACATTTAATATTGATTGTATATGAAAACAAATGTAGGAAAAAAAGACGCATATATCCGCTTAGTAATTGCTGTAGTGCTTTTACTTGCGGGAATTTTAAATATTGTTCCCGGTAATTGGTGGATTGTGACCACAGCTATTGCTGCTATTTTATTTTTGACAAGTGTTATAAAATATTGTCCCTTGTATTCAGCCTTGGGTATACAAACCTGTCCACAAAAAAAATCATCGGACAAATAGTATATGGTGGAGAAAAAATTTAATCCCGAAAAATTAGCAATGCTCAATAATCCTGAACGTTTGCGGTTGTTTCCTATTACACGTGTTGTAGAATCAACTAAATTGCATAGACCAACACATATAATAGATGTTGGTGCAGGTACAGGATTATTTAGTGTAGCTTGTGCTGAGCAGTTTCCGCACGCACGCATATCAGCTTGCGATATTTCTCCTGCCATGATAGCATGGATTACCGAAAATATCGTTTCACAGCATTCCTCAATTGTGCCGGTGCATACGCAGGAAAGCAATATTCCACTCGAAAGTGAATCTGCCGATTTGCTGTTTACGGTAAATGTACATCATGAATTTGAGCAGCCCTTGAAAAATCTGGCAGAATTCAACCGATTACTGATACCGGGTGGATATCTTGTTGTGTCTGACTGGCGAAAAGGAAATTCAGAGAGAGGTCCGGATGTTTCTATTCGGTACACAGTGGAGCAATTAGCAGATGAACTGAAGCACACAGGGTTTTCTATACATGAAATCTTTCCGGAAGTGGAAGATAATTTTATGCTTATTGCGAGGAAAGTATGAGAAATGTAATGTCACGGCATTACACACAATTCATATTATTCATAGGAATTATTACATGAGTCATTTTGTTGGAACGCTGAGGTAATTATTAGTCCTCCACCATATCTTTCTTCAATATCTGAATCAGTTCCCGAATGCGGAACAAACCTGTCGCAAAGGCTAAAAATATACACACGATACCGATTAAAACAAGATTGTATATCCAGTTTTCGAGTATGCCTTTGAGGAATGAATATGCCAGCACTACAGATGTGGTAAATGCTACTAATGTGAGAATTGTGGGATAATGTGTGTGAAATGAAAACACTCTTTTTGCGATAAAAATTTGTGAAATGCTGGTAAGCGACAGTGTTGCTAAACTGGCAATAGCAGCACCGTATCCACCGTAATGGGGGATAAGCAGCATGTTTATGGTGAAGTTTAATGTAAGACCTATGCCGGCAACTATATTCAGTTGCTTAATGTTGTTGTTGGCAGTGAGTAAAGTGCCAAAAATATACGAGGTTGCTATGGGAATAAATCCTAATATGAGTACTTTAAAAATATGTGTCGATTCGTCGTAGTGTTCGGTGTACATGAGTTTCATGAGTTCCCAACCGTAAAATATGGTGCCTATTACAAATACCAGTGTCGGGGTAATGATGAGTAAAAAGGAGAGTTTTGTGAGTTGAGCAATCGACTCTTTTTGTTGTATCATTTTCGAAAACATAGGTAAGAGTAGTCCGGCAAAAAGAAAAGCAAACATAGATACTGCATCTAATACCCGGAAAGCCTGGGCGTATATTCCGGCTTGGAGAGCTCCGTCGGAAAGCATGGTTTCTATCATTACCATATCCATACGGGTATAGAGTCCCATGAGTAAAACCAGCAGTGCGTACGGATAGCTTTGTTTGAGAATGATAATGAGAAAGTGGTAATTAAACCGAATGCGGAATATGTTGATTTTTCTATACACAATAAAAAATGAAATGAGAAAAGTAATGCTGTACGAAAGCGTCTGTGCGTAGATAAACCATTCTATGATAAATTCATCGCGACGAGTAAGGAGCAAAAAACCGCAGAAAAGTATCAGTAATGAACGGTCTACTACCGAAATTATGCTGTCGGTTTTGTACATATGCAAACCCGAAATGTTTGACCGAACATAGAGGATGAGTGAAAGCAGAAATTGATTGAAAATCAGGAAAGAAAATAAATAAAATTTATGGGATGAAAAACCTAAAAAGAAACCTATAATAAGAGCAATAATAAAATATACGATTCCCAAGAAAAATTTGAGGACAATGGCGTTCGAGAAATATTTTTGCAATAATTGATTATGCTGGGCAATATTTTTATTGTTGAAATTGGTGATTCCCATATCCAACAATATGTTGAGCATAATCGATAAACTAAAAAGTGAAGCATACAAACCGTAATTTTCGGTTCCGACAGTATTTTGCACAGTTCTGTCAATACCGAATATCCAAAAGGGTTTAATCAGTAAATTTAAAAAAACCAGTAGTGCTAAATTTAATAAAAACGTTCGCTTCACAATTTTTTTGTACAAAGATAAAAAATGTCGAATACCAATAATGCAATCTTTGTGTTTTGTGCAAAATTTGTATTTGTTTGTTCAAAAGACAGCCTTTTCTGATGTATGTCGTTGCTTGTGCACTTAGACTATAGTTTTTTTTGTTGTGTTTCAAATATAAAGGTATTTCTTTTGGTAATATGTTCATTGATTAAACATTCATCACTCAGAATTAAGCATTAAAAAGCCCCGAAGTAGGCGAGATAAATAGCTCAGGGTGAATCCTTGAGGATATTAGGTAAAAATATAATGTGAAGTCATGACACCAATACCAATAACAATTTGCACCAAAATACTCATTTTTACAAATAAGTATAAAAAATCCTCAAAAAGATAATGTACAATTAATTATTTTTTTATCTTCGCAGGTATACATGTTTTTTAAAAACATTTTGGAGGTGTCTATATATGAATTTTAAGTTAATTATTCCGTTACTTGTAATCATCTTTATTAGTTTAATCGGATATACTTTACAGTTACAGCCGCAAAATCAACCTGCTGACATAGCTTTCGAGGAAGAAGAAGTGTTTGTTGATTATACTGAAGAAATACGCCCTTTTTTGAATTCATTTTCGGAGTATATTAATACAGTACTTATCGAAAAAAATATTGTTGGTGCTGCATATGCTATTGTGTACAAAGGTCAAATAATAACGGTTCAACCCCATGGTTTGCGAAAAGTAGGCACTGAAGACTCTGTTGATGTTCACACTCTTTTTCGCTTAGCTTCTGTTTCAAAAGGTTTCGGAGGTGTTTTAGCTTCAAAATTGCATCATCAAAAGGTGCTCAATCTTGATGAAAATATTATTTCATACTTGCCTGATTTTAAACTCAAACGTTGGTACAACCAGCAAACGCTTACTCTACGCAATGTGTTAAGTCAATCGAGTGGTCTGGTTGCTCATTCGTTTGATCCATGGATAGAAAGCGGATATTCAAATAAATCTATATTTGAGAATTTTCGAATTGCCAATATTATAAATCGTCCCGGAAAGTGCTATTCTTATCAAAATGCATTATTTTGTTTGTTTGATTCCATAGCTCATTTGCAAACAGGATATTCCGTGCAGGAATTAATGAGAGATTCGGTGTTTGCACCTTTAGGAATGTCTGATGCCTCAATGACTTTTGAGGAATTCACAATTGGTGATAATTATGCATATCCTCATGCCCGAAGCCGACGGGGAAATTATTACGCAACTCGTCTCAACGACCGTTATTATTCGGTACCAACAGCTGCAGGAGTAAATGCAAGTATTGCCGATATGAGTAAATGGTTGCAGGCTCTTATGGGATATGCCCCGGATGTTATTTCCGATACGATTATTAATGAGGTTTGTCAATCTTATGTCAGAACACCGATTCCGTATATTACTCGTAAAAATTGGGGAAATATTGCACGACGTGAATATGGCTTGGGATGGAGAATAATTACCACAAAACAAGGCATGCGTGTTATTCAGCATGGCGGATATGTTGACGGGTATCGTAATGAGATTGCATTTTGTCCTGAACGACAAATCGGTTTTGTGTTTCTCTCAAACGCACCTCATATCAGCACCTCGGAAATTGTACCTGCATTTATGAATTCCTATAAGGAATATTCTGATACTATTCCACATTATCTTGTGAAAACAGAATTAGCCCTCCAATAACTAAGTGTGTTAAGAAAAAATGCTGAAAACAGGTATTGTTTGAAAAAAGAACGTAATTTTGACTATTATTTATAATTTGAATTCAATCGGGTTGTAAGTTTATTCGAATAAACTACCCTAAAAATGAAAGTGGATACTATGAGAACGATAGAAATAATGGACACCACACTTCGCGACGGTGAGCAAACCAACGGAGTGTCTTTTACTGATAAAGAAAAACTAAATATAGCAAAGCAATTACTGATAGAGGTCAAGGTTGATAGAATTGAAGTTGGCTCTGCTCGCGTGTCTCAAGGCGAATTCAATTCTGCAAAAAAAATTATGGGATGGGCTCATGAGCATAATTTATTGGACAAAATTGAAATTCTTGGCTTTATTGATAAAGGACAATCGCTTACGTGGATTAACGAAGCGGGTGGAAAACGTGTAAATTTTTTGTGCAAAGGCTCTTTACGTCAGTTAGAAGGTCAATTGCGAAAAACTCCCGAAGAACATATTGCTGATATAAAGACAAATATAAAAATTGCTGATGATTTTGGAATTACCGCAAATATATATCTTGAAGATTGGTCTAATGGTATGCGACAATCTCCTGAATATGTTGAATTGCTTATTTCTGAACTACAGAAAACATCTATTCAAAGATTTATGCTTCCCGACACATTGGGAATAATGTATCCGAAAGAAACATATCGATACTGTAAATCAATTATTGAAAAATTCCCCAATTTGCATTTTGACTTTCATGCTCATAACGATTATGATTTGGCAGTAGCAAATTCAAATGCCGCTGCAAGTGCAGGAATTCATGGTATTCACACCTCGGTAAATGGTTTGGGTGAACGTACCGGAAATGCAACTTTGTCGAGTATTATTCCCTGTTTGCACGACCATTTGCACATACAAACATCGGTGCAAGAAATGCAGCTGAATAAAATAAGTAAATTGGTTGAAACAATTTCCGGAATTCGTGTTGCTGCCAATATGCCGATTATCGGTTCAAACGTATTTACGCAAACAGCCGGTGTACATGCCGATGGCGATAAAAAAGGGAATTTGTATTTTAACGACCTGATGCCCGAACGCTTCGGACGGGTACGGAAATATGCTCTGGGCAAAACCTCAGGAAAAGCGAATATTGAAAAAAATCTGCAAGAACTTGGCTTGGAACTTGACAATGATGAAATGTTGTTGGTAACCAAAAAAGTGGTGGAATTAGGCGATAAAAAAGAGTCAATAACAACAGAAGATTTACCATACATAGTTCGTGAAGTGCTTGGGCAATTAGATAAGGAAGAAAAAGTTGCTATTGAAAACTATTCGGTGTGTCATGCGAAAGGGCTAAAACCCGTAGCAACACTCAGTTTGCGTATTAACGGTTCTACCTATGAAGAAACAAGTGCCGGTGATGGACAATATGACGCGGTAATGAACGCTCTGAAAAAAATATATGAGCCTTTGAATGTTAACATTCCGCGTTTACTTGATTATCTGGTAACAATTCCTCCGGGCGGTAAAACGGATGCCTTGGTTGAATCTATTATTACCTGGGAATCTCCGAAGTGTATTTTCAAAACACGAGGTCTCGATTCTGACCAAACAGCGGCGGCGATAAAAGCAACAGTTCGTATGTTAAATATTATTCACGATCAACAAGAATGATTTTTGAAATATAAATATGGCGTATTCTCATCTTTCTGAATTTATAGAAACTCTCAAGGCTCATAATGAGTTGATAGTATGTGATACACCCGTTTCTACCGATTTAGAAATTACCGAAATAGCCGACCGGTTTTCGAAGCAACCTGCTCAGTCAAATAAAGCTTTGTTGTTTACCAATGCCGGAACCGATTTCCCGGTACTCATAAATGCCTTTGGTTCTGAAAAACGAATGGCTTTGGCTCTCGGTATTTCCCATTTAGAAGATATTCGTGCTCGTATTGAAGACTTGTTCGCACAGGTCTTGTCTTCTAAAAAAAATATCTGGGAAAAATTGAAAATGCTCCCACTTCTCAACGAGATGGCTTCGTGGATGCCGGTAAATAGTAAATCAAAAGGAATATGCCAAGAAGTAATTCATACTTCGCCTGATTTGTCGACCTTACCTATTTTACAATGCTGGCCCTATGATGGCGGGAAATTTATAACGCTCCCAATGGTGATAACGCATCATCCCGAAACGGGGGTGCGAAATGTGGGAATGTATCGTATGCAGGTTTTTGATGCAAACTCTACCGGAATGCATTGGCATTTGCATAAAACCGGGGCTAATCATTATAATGCTTACAAAAAGCTTGGGGAAAAAATGCCAATTTCGGTTGCTATTGGTGGCGACCCGGCACATACATTTTCTGCCACAGCTCCTTTACCCGAAAATATCGATGAATTTATGTTGTCCGGTTTTTTGCGGAAGAAAAAAGTTCGATTGGTACAATCAATCACCAATGATATACATGTACCCGATGATGCTGATTTTATTATTGAGGGATACATCGATCCAAACGAAGAGAAAGTTGTGGAAGGTCCTTTCGGAGACCATACCGGATTTTATTCTTTGCCCGATATGTATCCGAAAGTTCACGTAACCTGCATTACTCATCGAAAAAAAGCAGTGTATCCGACTACAATTGTTGGCATTCCTCCTATGGAAGATGCGTGGATTGGAAAGGCTACCGAACGTATTTTTTTGGCGCCAATTAAATTTTTATTGGTTCCCGAAATTATAGATTATGCTATGCCATTTATGGGTGTTGCTCACAATTTGATAATTGTAAAAATCAATAAATCTTTTCCCGGACAAGCACTTAAAGTTATGAATACACTGTGGGGTGCGGGACAAATGATGTTTAATAAAGTATTAGTCATTGTCGACGAATCCTGTGATATGCATAATCCTGAAGGGGTAATATCTGCTATTCTATCTCATGCGGTGGTTTCGCAGGATATTCACATTCTCAAAGGTCCGCTTGATGTTTTAGACCATGCTGCCCCACACACTGGTTTTGGTAGCAAATTATGCATTGATGCAACACATAAATTGCCGGAAGAAAGTGCTGAATTGTTGTCTCATCAAACATATGCCTGTATTCCGATTCAAGAAAATGAATATTCTTCACGTATAGAAATTGCTGAGGCATATTATTCGAATAATCCAGATACGTCATATTTAATATTGTTCGATGCCGATATACCGACCGAAGAGACAGATATACTTTTGTGGCACGCACTCAATAATTTTGACCCCAATCGTGATTGTGTTCGTACTGAATCGTATATTATTATTGACGGAACAACGAAACAAAAAGATGTAGCTACCCGCGATTGGCCAACAGTCGTGCTGTCGAGTCCCGAAACGGTGTCGGAAGTGTCCGAAAAATGGGATTCGTATGGTATTGGCGATTTTATTGAATCACCTTCACATCTTCGAAAATATGTACAAAAAAACCCGTCCGCGTGGTTATATAAACAATAATTTTTTATGTATTGCGCTGTGGATAATTTTTTTTTGTATCTTAGCTCGAAGGTTATGTATATGAAAAGACTTTTTTATTTGTTTTTATTCCTTTTTGTGCCTCTTTTGCATTCAGCAGTTGAGCAGTATGATTTGTTGTATTCAACAAAGCAGCAATTTGAGAATTTTTCTATTGCCGATGGCTTGTCGCAAAATAACGTAACGTGTATTCTTCAAGATTCTAAGGGGTTTTTGTGGGTTGGCACACAGGCCGGACTTAATTGCTATACCGGTAAATCATTCGAGGTATTTAAAAACGACCCTGATGATATTCATTCCATTTCGGATAATATGATTTATGATATTGCCGAAGATAGGCATGGAAATATATGGGTGGCAACCGAAAATGGCTTGAATTCATTTGAGAGAGAAACACATACTTTCACGTCTTATTTTTCGTATGAAACAGAACATCTGTTTACCATAAGCGACAATACTGTTTTTGCCGTTGAATGTGATAATGAAAATAATTTATGGCTAATTACTGCGGATTATATTAACAGAATTAATCTTTCCAGTCAAACCGTTGATAAATATGAGTATGAAAAAGATATTTTTGCGAAAGAGATAGAGAATTTTTCACATAGTATATATCAAGATTCTTTTGGTATTATCTGGTTTGGCACGAAAGAAGGTTTAGGCTATTATGAACCAAAAATTGACGGAATTATTTTATTTAATAACAACTCTAAGGAACCGTTTTCTCTCAGTAACAATGTTGTTCGTTCAATATATGAAGATCAATATACTAATTTGTGGGTGGGTACTGAGCATGGTTTAAATAAATTTAATCGTACCCAAAAGACCTTTACTCGATATTTTTATTCTTCAAAAGGACATAATGCGATTACGGGTATTTGTTCTGGAAAAAACAATCATGATTTGTGGATTACTTCGAATAAACATGGTTTGTTTCATTTTTCTCCCTTGGAAAATAGTTTTACACAGTATGCATATTCAACTCATAGTAATAGTATTACGACAAACAATGCTAATTGTATTATTAAAGGGCGTTCGAATATTTTGTGGATTGGAACCAGAAATGGTCTTAATAAGTTAGATATTAAACCGAAAAAATTTCATTTGATTAATTTGGATCATTCAAAAAAAGATAATTCTTTTTCTAAGCATACGACTTCTTTGTACTCAACTCCTTTTTATGTTTTTATTGGTACTCGATTCAATGGCTTGTATATTCATGATGTGCGTACGCATAAAACGTACAATTTTTCTAAAAATCGCAGCAATTTCCCCGATAATTATATAACAGCAATTTATCCCGGCATTCGTCCGAATACACTACTGGTTGCCAGTGAAAATTCTCTGGTAAGTTTTAATTTATCAACAGTAACATTTACTGATTTTAAAACGAGTGTATCCCATTTTTCTCATTTTTTTGCGGGTAATAAAATTATTAAAACAATATTTACCGATTCTCAGAATAATCTCTGGATTGGGACGAATACCGGAATATATATGTACAATTCCGATAATAAAAAAATGACTCAATACAATAAATATTCGAATACCCGATATTTACCTTCAAACCTTATTTTGTGTTTTTATGAAGATTCTCAGGGGCTTATTTGGATTGGTACTGACAAGGGATTAGCTCGGTTTATTCCCGAAACAAATAAAATTGAATCTTTTAGGTATTCGGGAAAAAATCGGAAAAATGTAAATCAGCATAAAGTGTATTCTATACTTGAAGATTCGTACAATAAAATGTGGATTGGTACAAATTCTGGTTTGTATGTTTTTCGTGAGGCAGATTCTTTGTACTCGTTTTATACCGAAAAAAACGGCTTGCCAAACAATCAAATTTTTGGATTGGTGCATTACAAAAAAGATATTTGGATTAGCACCAATAAAGGTTTAGCACGATATGACGGTGTTCGTGAAAAGTTTACCTCTTACGATCCTGCTGATGGTATACAAGGCTATGGTTTTTCTCCTAATTGCACATTTAAAACTGCCGAAAATCATATATTTTTTGGAGGCACACAAGGGATTAATATTTTTCATCCCGATTCTATTCAAACAAATCTTATCACTCCATATTTGGAATTACTTTCTATTTCGTATTTTGAAAATCAGAAGAAAAAAACAGTGTATGTCTCCGACGATAAAACAGTGAATCTGCCATGGAATCATAATTTTCTTAATATTCACTTTGCGGCTGTTGAATTTACACAACCCGAAAAAAATAAATATAAATATATACTCGAAAATCTTGAGGACGAATGGCATGATTTAGATAATCAAAATACAATTAATTATACGAGTTTGCCTTCGGGAACATATACGTTAAAAATCATAGGTGCCAATAATGATGGTGTCTGGGGGCATGAGCGAATTTTAACTATTATTGTTGAAACGCCGTTTTGGAAAACAATTTGGGCATTTGTTATTTATCTTGTTTTGTTTGTGATACTCTTATTTTTATTTATTGAATCACGTACCAAAAAATTAAAATTAGCTAATAAAGTTCTTACTGCTGAGCAAAAAGCGGCTTTCGAAATTTCGAAGCAAAAAGAAGAACTTGCGGTGAAAAATAAAAGTATTACCGATAGTATTACGTATGCAAAACGAATACAATGGGCTATTATGCCGTCGCGTGCAAAGTTTAAGCAATTGTTGCCTAATTCATTTATCTTGTATATGCCTAAAGATATTGTGAGTGGCGATTTCTACTGGATAACCGAAATTCAGGATAAAATATTTATTGCCGCAGTTGACTGTACCGGTCATGGTGTGCCTGGTGCGTTTATGTCAATTATTGGGTACGATTTGTTGCGAAATATTACCAAAGAACGAAAAATTCATAAACCATCGGAAATTCTCGATTATCTGAATAAAGCTCTCATTGAATTGTTAACCAAAAATCAGATGGAAGACGACACTACAGTTAAAGATGGTATGGATATTTCTATGTGTGTGTTGCACAAAAGTAAAGGTATATTGGAATATGCGGGTGCGTATAATCCTTTGTATATAGTTCGTAACAATAAAATCATGTCTATAAAAGGAGACCGTTTTTCGGTAGGTTTGGGTAATGAGCATGAGGATGTACCGTTTAAAAATCACATTGTGAAAATTCAACCGGGCGATACTTTTTATATTTTCTCCGATGGGTATGTCGATCAATTTGGCGGGCCTCTTCGTAAAAAAATGAAATATCTTCGATTCAGACATCTTTTGTTGTCAATTCATAATTTGCCATTTATGAAACAAAATCGTCAGCTTAAAGATTTTTTCCTCAATTGGAAAGGTGATTTGGAGCAACTTGATGATATTCTTATAATCGGTTTTAACGTGGATAATTATATCCGATCAATGAAAAAAAATAAAAAAATTAACGATAAAAAATAAATTTTAAGTACATGAAGAAAACAATTTTAATTACCGGAGGAGCCGGATTTATCGGTTCTCACGTTGTCCGAAAATTTGTACAGGATTATCCGGAATATACCATTGTTAACCTCGATTTGCTGACATATGCAGGAAATCTTGAGAATTTACAAGATATTGAAAATAAACCCAATTATATATTTGAATGTGCTGATATTGCCGATGCAGAAACTGTTGATGCTTTATTCAAAAAATATGCATTTGACGGGGTTATACATCTTGCTGCAGAATCGCATGTAGACCGTTCAATAACGGATCCGGCTTCGTTTGTACGCACAAATGTGCAAGGAACGATGGTGCTTTTGCATGCTGCAAAAAATCTGTGGAAGGGCAATTTTGAAAACAAACGCTTTTATCATATTTCTACCGATGAGGTATATGGTTCTCTTGGTGCTGAGGGGCTTTTTACGGAGACTACGCCATATGACCCTAAAAGTCCGTACTCCGCTTCAAAAGCAAGCTCAGACCATTTTGTGCGCGCGTATGCAAATACCTATAACCTACCGATAGTTATAAGTAATTGTTCAAATAATTATGGACCGAACCAATTCCCTGAAAAGCTTATACCGCTGTGTATTAATAATATAACAAACAAAAAATCATTACCTATTTATGGGAAAGGCGAAAATATTCGCGATTGGTTGTATGTTATTGACCATGCAGCAGCTATTGATTTGATTTATCATAAAGGACAACACGGTGAAACATATAATATTGGTGGAAATAATGAGTGGACCAATATTGCCTTGGTACGTACTTTATGCAAAATTATGGATAATCGGTTGGGACGAGAAGAGGGAGAGTCTGAACAATTAATTACCTACGTAACCGACCGTGCCGGACATGACCTAAGATATGCAATAGATTCTTCGAAACTCATGAATGAACTTGGTTGGAAGCCCTCTGTTACTTTTGAAGAAGGTGTCGAGCTGACCGTTGATTGGTACTTGGACAATAATGACTGGTTGCAAAATATTGTGTCGGGCGATTATGCTTCATATTATGACTCTATGTATAAAAACAAATAATCCATAGTTTGAACCAATCCATGTCCATGAGTAGCTGAATGATGAAGTTCACTTATTGTAACGATTATTTGAGACTCGCAATATAGTTTTCAGATTCATGGTCTGCCAATTTATAACTGTTAAAAAATTAGTAATAGAAATTATGAAAAAGATATTTGGATACATTAGTATTGTACTGTTTTTTATGTCTTGTTCAGATACGGGAGAAACATTCAAAGAAACCTCCGAAGGTTTGGTATACGCATATCGTATAGACAATTTACAGTCGCCAAAACCAAAAAACGGAGATCGACTTTTATTGAAAGTAGCGTATTATAACGAGTCTGATTCTTTATTGTTTGACTCTCGCGAAATATCGCATCGATTTGTTCAAGAATATATTGAACCGCAGGATACTACACCATCGATTTATCATATTTATCAGATGCTTTCGCAAGGTGATAGTATAACTGCAAAAATTAATGCAGAGCATTTTTTTGAAGTACACCGTAAGGATGGTTTGCCTCCCGGTATTCAACAGGGAGAAATGCTTCGTTTTGAGGTGAAATTAGATTCTATTTTTTCGCCTGAAGAATTTATTTCGCATGCCGAAAAAATTATTGAAGATTTATGCGAACAAGAGCAGTTGCTTCTTGCAGAATATATTGCCGGTAATTATTCGGACATCGAACCTACACAGTCAGGAATGTATTATATCGAAGAGCAACAAGGTGACGGAAAAAAACCAACAAATCAGTCAATCGTTACAATTCATTACACCGCTGCTTATATTACCGGAGATATTATTTATTCGAGTGCAAAAGTTCAAAAGCCACTCACGTTCAGCGTACAAGACGAAAAAGTATGGCCGGGTTTGTGTGAAGGCGTGCAATATATGCGAAAAGGCGGATATGCAAAGTTCGTGCTCCCTTCTGACTTAGCTGCGGGCAAAGATGGTGAAGACCCTATACCTCCGTGCAAAACTATTGTATTGAAAGTGGCGTTGTTGGAGGTTGAGTAAATATGGTGAAATAGATGTGATTCGTTTAATTATGTAGATGTCAAGATATATAAATTTTATTATCAAAACGGAATCCGAAATCCTCGAATAGGTTTATTATTTTTAATTTCCCCAAAATAAATAATATGATTATCCGTGTTTGTACCTAAATTCATTTTTATTACTAACAGCAGCCACTAAAAGCCTACCAAATAAGGCTTCTTTAAAGTATCTGCGATTGAACTTATAACAGAATTCAT
>JAQICB010000125.1 GCA_027858745.1 Bacteroidales bacterium | reverse complement strand
AAAATTGAAATTAAAAGAGTCTTTTTCATACTAATACATTTTATTTAGGCTAAACTATTTTTTTCGAAATTGTGTGTAAAAGTACACAATATTTTTTACACTATTTATAACAATTCGCATAAAAAATACCCTATTATTTTAGTCATTTAACTGAAAGCAAGACAATAAAAGCACTCGCAGAAGATTGGAAATATTGATTCGCACAAAAAAGAACAAAATTTACTGTTTTTTGAACATTTTTTTCAAATCCCACGAAACTTGTTTGAGTCTGTTTTTTTCAATTGTTATTGTTTCGGGATAAAAATAACGCACTTCAGGTTGTCGTTTTTGTTCGAAAGAACCACCATCCCACTGAGCATTTTGATTTACATCAACAAAACAGGACAAGGAATATACCCCGGGCTGGAGTGATCGAAAATCGACGGTTCCGTTGGTTTGAAAGGGTGCATATACAATGGCATTGGACTTTTCTGAACGAAGCACACACGCAAGTTGCGGAATAGAATCTATTGTTACTTGTAAACTGCCCGACTCCTCTTGATTTTGACACATCACTTCAATAGAAACGGTGTCAGATTGTGCACCGAATACATCTTGAGCAAAACCATATGGTAATGAAAGTTTATATTTTTTTTGTGGTTCCCATGCTGCTGAAATTAATATAGTTCGCAGGTCATCTGATAAAGAAAATTCATAGGGAATCGGTATATATGAATATGTTTTTTTCTCTTGTTGGGTTTGAATAAGTATTGTCGTTTCTTTACTTAATCCTCCATACACATCACGAATGGCATGTTTCCCTATTTGCAAAGCATACGATTCATGTAATTCGGCAGTATGATACACCAACAAAGTGCGGACAGATTGTTCATCTCTCACTATACGTGTTATACAGGATTTTTGTAAAGAATCTTTGACTTTAAAAAGAGAAATTACGCTGTCTGTATACATATCAATCGAATTATTCAATACTATTTGAATACATTCATCAATGAATAACTCTTTTTGCTGACTTTCGGAAACATGTATCACCGGACGAGGGATTCGCACATTCCTATATCGTTCTTCAGCAGAAAAAATAGGAGAAAACGATATTTTTTGACGGTGAACATCTCCATGCTCATTGAGGAAACGCACGGTCATACGTGGGTTTTTCAGAGCAGCTATATTATCATCTGTTATCCAACACAACAAGGCTCGCGAAACTTCGTCATATTCAGAAATATACCAGTTCTCAGCCTGCGGAAATTCATCCACTGTAAGCAGTACCGAATCCTTCTGCACAAGATTATGTGCAAAATATAATGCAAAACGAGCTGTTCCGGTTTTCTGAGAAATTATCTGTTGATGTTCGTAATAATACTCGGAATTTTTCGGAAATACATATGGCGAATGTTGGTGAACAGAAGCTTGCACCATATCGGCAGAGTCAAACACCTGACCTCGACGATTTTGGTACGCAATAGTATCGTGAAGAGAAAAGACATACATGGAATCTTGCACTGACGCTATCGGTCGATTCGCAGTCAAAAACACCGAATCATCTTGTTGAAGCGTTATCGTTTTCAGATTATTGACATTACAATTTAAACTAGGGGGGATTTCTTTTGAAGAAAAAACAGCAAGCGTGTCGGCAAAATTATCCTGAGGAATATTCACAATCATACGAATACTGTCGGCATAAGCCAAAGACGTATCAACAAACCATACCAACAAACTATCTTGCCCGACAGACTCAAGAATAAAATCGCTCTGTTCGGTACGACCGGGAATAGCGACCTCAACTTCATCTTCACGAAACGGACGAGCAAACCTCATTGAAAAAAGATACGGTGAAAGTCGTTCCCATTCTTCAATACGCTGATTATAGACCTCATTTTTAAACAAAAACAACTGTATAGAATCAGGATAAAACCTTGTTTTTTGCACAATCTGTATCGAATCTTTGGTAATACTATCTACAGCATTTAAAGAATCGTGCTTCACAATAATAGTATCATTGCGCACAATTGCATAGGGTTTAATTTGTTCATCCAAAAAAGCAATCTGCTCAGAGGGCATATTAAACATATAATCATTATTCTTATCAGCAATAGCATACATTGTATACCTTCCGGAACGAATATTGGTAAAAGCAAAATCACCTTGTTCACTCACACGGGTAATATACAAAGGCCGTTGCGAATAAAAAGCAGAATCTGAATCATCTTCATACAAAACCACAAACACATTTTCAGGCATAGCCCGCGATTCAACATTCATAACACTTCCGGAAATTCGCAAAGAATCAATTGCCGGACCGGTAGAAAATGCATACACATATTTTTCAAGAACATTTCCTTCATTTTTATCCACAATTGCATTCGAAAAATTAAAAGTAAAGGTTGTATTCTCAACGAGTTCGTCGGTTGGAACAGAAATAATAACTTTTTTTCCGCGTGCTTTTATATTAGGTTGCTCATCAAAAACAGGAGAAATAATACAATTTTGCTCAACAGAAGCTAATTGCACATGTTCATTAAAAAATAATTTAATTTTTTTTGGGTACAAAGACGAAGCTTCATTCCGAGGCTTTTCTAAAATTACCCGAGGAGCAAGTGTGTCCACCGGACCTCCTGTAGGGTGGGATTCACGAGCACAATTCACCAGTCCAAACACAAAGGGAAGGACAATAAGGAATGATATATATAGTGACTGTTTTCGAAATTTCATTGATTTACATATTGTATGCAAACATACAAAAGACTTTATAAATTCGCTATAATTTACCATAATTACGAAAGAAAAATATGTATATTCGCATTATATTTGTAATAAAAAAACAGAAACAATAGCATGAATATTTTATTAATTGGATCCGGAGGACGGGAACATGCATTTGCATGGAAATTAACACAAAGCCCTTTATTATCCAAACTTTTCATTGCTCCGGGAAATGCCGGAACTGCTGATATGGGAATTAATCTTTCAATTTCGCCTACTGATTTTGATGCCATAAAAAAAGCGGTATTAGACAATGCTATTTCTATGGTCATTGTTGGACCCGAAGACCCTTTAGTACAAGGTATTCATGATTTTTTTATACAGGATACCAAAATTGCTCATATTCCCGTAATCGGTCCCCAAAAACAAGCAGCACAACTAGAAGGCAGCAAGCAATTTGCAAAGGAATTCATGAATCGTCACGCAATTCCTACCGCAGCTCACATTACGGTTAATCCCGAAAATATTGAGGAGGGGTATTCTTTTTTGACCGCACAAAAGCCACCATATGTACTTAAAGCTGACGGTCTTGCAGGCGGCAAAGGAGTCTTAATTCTTGACTCAATTCAAGAAGCAAAACAAGAATTGCAAAACATGTTGCAGGGTAAATTTGGTGAGGCAAGCAAACAAGTTGTTATCGAAGAATGTTTACATGGCATTGAAATGTCGATTTTTGTATTAACCGACGGAAAAGACTATCTAATTCTTCCCGAGGCAAAAGATTACAAACGTATTGGCGAAGGCGACACCGGACTAAACACCGGAGGAATGGGTGCTGTTTCGCCGGTTCCGTTTGCAACAGAAAAACTTCGTACCCATATAGAACATGATATTATACAACCAACTATTACCGGTCTGCAAAAAGATACGCTTCCATACTGTGGATTTATTTTTATTGGACTCATGGTAGAAAACGAAACAGCAAAAGTAATTGAATATAATGTACGTATGGGTGACCCCGAAACCGAGGTGGTTTTTCCGCGTATAGAATCAGATTTTCTTGAACTATGCATTGCTGCTGGCGAACAAAAATTATCGAAAAAATCTATACGCATAAAGCCCGAAACGGCAACAACTGTAATGTTAGTTTCCGGTGGCTATCCGGGTTCCTACGAACAAGGCAAAAAGATGGACGGTTTAGAAAGCCCGACAAACAGCTTACTATTCCATGCAGGAACAAAACGCAACGAACACAATGAGCTTGTTACGGCAGGTGGTCGTGTATTGGCTGTTACATCATACGGAAAGACGAAAGACGAAGCATTACGTGAATCATACAATACAATTTCTCGCATTAGCTTCGAAAAAATGAATTACCGAACAGATATCGGATTTGATTTAGACATATGATTTATTCAATTTTACAAAAAAACTCTCCGGTTACCTTTATTTTATATCCACTCTTTTTATTGGGTATATGGGCATCTTTTATTATTGAGCCAACAATCACAGAAGTATACTACGATGCCAATCCGATGCCGTTGTACAGTTTATTGCAATCGGTATGCTCATCAACTATTGCATGTAACGGTGTTCTTTTGGCAACAATATTGCTCAATGCCTTTATACTTTCTCAAATAAATAATTCTTTCCGATTAATTGAAAAACGCACGTCCATCAACATCTTTCTATTTTTCTTATTATCAGGGAGTTTTTTAGTGCTTAAACAATACAATCCGCTTCATTTTGCACTTTTATTTATATTGCTCGGTATATATTTCCTTTTTAAAATATACAAAAACGAGCGAGCTCTTCAACCGGTATTCGAAGCCGGAGTGTGCATCGCTATTGCAAGTTTATTTTATGCCAACGCTCTATTTTTCGGTCTCTTTATTTTTATCGCATTAACCGTGTTGTTACCCTTTAATTGGCGTCAATGGGCTGCAGGAATTTTCGGATTGGCAACACCAATACTAATAATTTTTTCAATTTTTTTCGTTCGCGATTCTGTTCCCGACTTAGTAAAAACTATCCAATATAATATTACGGTATGGCATCCCTCATTCGAATTCGGCTATCCACACTACATTTTTATCGGAATCATTTCAATACTTTTTTTACGCGCATTGGGGTATCTTTTTTCAGGTACAATCAGAAAAATTTCGACCCGAAAATATTATACGCTTTTATTGTTTTTCATTATTCTTACCACCATTATATTTTTTAGCGTTCCTGCGGCAAATAAAGAAATCTTCTTTTTTATTATTCCTTCGGCAAGCTTTATCATTTCCAATTATCTCGAAAATATTCGTTCACGATTTTGGCAAGAACTTCTTTTTATCCTTATAATTGGCAGTATTGTATTGTTACAGATGGTTGCGAATTAACAGCTCAATTGACAATTAGTGGGAATGATTATGACATTCGATTGAACAGAGTTTTTTATTAAAATAAAAGCTCTGTTTCACAATTTAAGTATCCATTTTTTTCTCTTCACTTTGCACAAGATGTATCATATACAAATGCCCCATAAAATTTCTCAAGCTGGATGTACTACATTTGACTGGACGTTAAGTTAAGTTTGTAACTTTGCTTAAAAAAGACAGAAAAATGACAAAACGAAAAACGTACGACTCAGAATTTAAACAAAAAGCTGTTGAGCTGAGTTATGCACGAGGAAGTGTATCGGAAATTGCCGAAGAATTAGGTGTTCATGAGAACATGTTGTACAGATGGCGTAAAGAATATGAGTCATATAAGCACAACTGTTTTCCAGGAAGAGGAACTCCAAAAATGACAGATAAAGAAAGAGAAATAACACGATTAAAAAAAGAGCTTAAAGATGCTCAGTTAGAACGTGACATATTAAAAAAGGCAATCAGCATCTTCTCCACGAGCGACAAGAAATCTTTAGGTTTATAAAACAACATAAAAAAGCATTTCCTGTTGAGAAGATGTGTGAAGTATTTAAAGTAAGTAAAAGTGGCTATTACCAATGGTTAAAGGCTAAATCGTCAAAGAGATGGTTAGAAAATGAAGTATTGTTAATGCAAATAAAGGATATATTTAAAGCAAGTCATAATACATATGGTTCTCCGCGGATGACAAAAGAACTCATAGAATTAGGATATACCGTTTCTCGTCCACGTGTAGCTAGAATAATGAGTAATGTAGGAATAATGGCTCGAAAACCTCGGAAATTTAAATTAACGACCGATTCGAAGCATAACTATCCGGTTGCACCAAATTTACTGAATAGAAATTTTCATGTAGAAAGGGCAAATCAAGTGTGGGTATCAGACATTACTTATATTAGAACTAATCAAGGATGGCTTTATTTAACTGTAATTATTGATCTATTTAATCGTAAAATTGTTGGTTGGTCTATGAGTTCAGACATGAGTGCTTACAATACAAGTATTGCTGCATGGAAAATGGCTGTTAAAAACAATGAAATATCCAAAGAGCTTATTTTTCATTCAGACAGAGGCATACAATATGCCTGTAGTGCATTTACAGACTTGTTAAACAATTATAATGGACTAATACAACAAAGTATGAGTAGAAAAGGTAACTGTTGGGATAATGCGGTTGCTGAGAGTTTCTTTAAAAGCTTAAAAATAGAATGGGTGTATAAAAACAAGTATCTTACTAGAAAAGATGCCACACTTTCAATTTTTGAATATATAGAAACTTGGTATAATAGGAATAGAAGACACTCTGCTATTGGTTACAAAACAATTTTAGAATTTGAACAATTATTTATTAATCAATTAAATGTTGCATAACTTAACTTTATGTCCATTATTTTGTTGCATATCCAAGCTTATTAACTTCCATTTTTGCTGAAAAATATGGACTACAAAAAACATTTATTACCGCTAAAAAAAATAGTTAGTCAAACTAAGAAACTCATAATTATCCGTTTTGAGTGAACAAATTCAGTTGGCTGAGCAATCCATAAAATATTTTTATTAGAATTTAAATCCTACTCTTACAGCAAGACTATTTGTTCTATATTTAACTAATTTTTCGTTGTCAGCGGTAACCTTTCCGATAAAATCAACATCGGTAATTGTTCCGAAATCATATGAAAGACCTACTGCAAAAGTACTATATCGAAGGGTTATACCTGTAGATTTCCCTATTCCTAGCATAAAAATTTCTGAACCGGTATCGTATAAAAGCGATGGTGCAAATTGAAAAGCAACATCAACAGATATATTTTTATCAATTATTTGCGTATAGAATAACCCTGGTTTGAGAGCTTTAAGAGAAACTATTTGATACGAGTTACTGCTTAATTCATATTTATTGAAACCTAAACCAAACCAAGTAGCTTTAACTCCGAATGCTCCAAATGAACCAATCTCTGCAATCTGAAATAAGTTACCCGTTTCTAATGCAAAACCTATTTTGTTAACATCGCTACTAAGATCACTTTTCTCAAAAATAAGAGGTGTTCCATAAAGTATGGATGGAAAAGTTGCAGCAACATTTATAAAAGGTCCACTTTGATCATCTTTTTTTTTGGCTTTGTTTTCAGAAGCAATTAAAGGTTGTAAAAATGTAAATGAAATTAATACAATAAGTAGTTTAGTTAATTTTTTCATGTCGTTTCTAGTTTAGTGGTTTCTGATAATTCTTTTTTTCTTGTTAATTTTAAAAAATCACTAAACTTATTTAGCAATTTCTATAATTAAACTCAAATATATAAATATTTTTTCTCTTTTATCTAAGAATCTACTTATTCCATAAATCCGCAGATTAATAATTTGTTAAAAAAAAGAAAATTTTTAGGTTTTCAGAGAGAAATTTAGTGCGGTTTTTTCTATTTACTTTCTCACAGATATATAAAACATATATTGGTTGCTATGTAAGAATACCATTTAAACTCACATTCAGACACATAAAATATTGAAGTAATACTCTTTTCAAATATGAAATGAAAAAATCCACAAATTATGCATGTGATATTATCATATCACTCCACGCCATATGGATTCCAGAAATTGCCACTTGCCAGAAACATGTACAATACCTGTAAGCACGATTCGTAATATCGTTCTGCGGGAACTGAAGCAAATTCTTTCATAAACCGATCTGTAGTTTCGTACGAAGATGACATAGATGCTAATGCAAAGGAACCAACAAAAGGAACTGAGTGACGGTGTCCGTAAGTAGGGGCATCAGGATTTATCCGACGTAAGCCATTATGCCAATAATTGTCTACCACATTTTCTATTCCTCCGGCTCCATACCAGATTTCGCCATCTTTGGAAAATTGATTATAAATAGGTGTTTCTATAAATGTTGTTATATCTTGTGTCCACACTTCAGCTTCTTTGGTGCCCCACCACAAATAATCAGTTGCTATTCGCCATGGTGTCCGGCAGGCATCGTATTGGTATGAATTATATACACCCGAACCACTTACTTCGTAATAACAGTTTTGTGGATCTCCTCCTTTATGATTTGTCCACGCATAGACCAATCCCGTGTGAGGATTTGTATTTCGGTTTAGAGTAACGTAACTGTCTTCTGCTGCCTGAAGCCAAAATGCTACTGCCTGCATATCGGCATGGTCTTCTTTAAATTGTGCAAACGCACGATAATAGGCTGGGGAATAATATGAAGGATTGGTACAGTTGCAGCCACCAAAATCGTCACCGGGTTTTTGAACGATAATACCTTCACACACAAGAAAATTATGTATTTGCAAACTATCTATTATTGCATGGGCAATACCGGCATAGGTAACATCACTTGGCCATTGTTTCATTGCAACAAGCAATGCTATAGCAGCATCAAGATCGCCATCTGTTGCACCGTTTTTCTTATTATTTCCGGTTTCGCAATCGGTATATATCCAATTCATCAGCCCACGTTCGTTAAGCCGTGCCATATAATAATTCAATAATTTATCGAATAAAATTTTATCTCCTGCATATGCGGTTATTGCCAAACCATAGCCAATACCTTCTGAAACGGTTATGGTAGAGTCCTCTTTTACAACCCGTGCTTCATTTTCACCGCATTCTCGAATGAATTTTTGCTTCCAAGCAATATATGCCTTCATTGCTTCTGTGTCGGTAATATGTCTGGATTGATTTCCCTGTGCATATTGCACATTTTGTGGAAAAGGATATTTTGCTTGCGTTTGAGCAAAACTTAATTGTGTAGACATACACAATACGAGAGTAAGTAGTGATACAATTTTCATCTGAATATTTTTATTTAGGATGCGACAAAAATACACATTATGATTGATATATCTCCAATAATTTATCAATATAATCAGGAATATTGTACTCCGACGCGGTGATGAGTGCTTCTTTGGAAATTGCGGAATATATGTTCGAATTCCGGTGGAGTGCTATTATATATTCAGCAAATTCCGAAACCTGTTTGTCGTAGACAATATAGCCGTTTTTTCCATGTCGGATAATATCCCGATTTCCTTTACCATCGAGGCACACAACCGGTAAGCCAGCTGCCATTGCTTCTATAATAACTAAACCAAAGGGTTCGTACGTTGCAGCATGCACATACACATCGGCTTCTTTGTAAAAGTCCTCCACATTTTTATTTCCATGCAAAATAACTGAATTATGCAATGATTTTTTTTCGATATAATCTTCTATTTTTTTCCTGTCGGGTCCTTCTCCAAGAATATGCAATTCACAAGAAATCTGTTTTTGATGCAGATATTCAACGACTGACAGAAGAAATGATTGATTTTTTTTTGCCACAAGACTCCCAACACTCAATAAATTAATTTTTTTGCCGGCACATTTTTCTTGATTATGTGTCCTAGCAAAATGCTCTATATCAACTGCATTGTGCAATAAAATAACGTTTTGTCGCAACACAGGCGGCAGATTTTTTTGGGCAAAAGCATATGAATCATGTGCGATAGCAATAAACCGAGTATCTGTCTCAATATATTTGGTTATGAGAATTTTACGCTCAAACCAATTCGTGATTTTTTGTTTGGAAAAAGGTATAAGATATTTTTGTAATTGAGACATATTATCATGCAAATGCGAGAACCACTTTGCCTGCGGATACTGAATATGGTGGGTCACAAAATCGCTTATCCATAAATGTGTGTGAATAATATCGGGCTTAAATTTCTCGATATACGTTTGTAGTTCGGCAATATTACGCTGTGCTTTTTTGGTGAGAGAAGGCACATAAGATGCCGGCACTACATCCCATAAATCTTCATTAACATAATCAGGGTATTCGTTTAAAGACGAGAAGGTAACAAGACGAGCATTTATATTCTCACGCTTTGCAAGTTCGTTACAAATTGTAATAGCAAGTCTTTCGGCTCCACCTTTTCGAAGATTCGGAATAATATGTAAAATACGAATTTCCGCTTCCATTATACTCAAAAAAAAGAATATCTCATACAGGGTCTGAATTTATTTTTCGTAAAAACCCATTTATAAGAATTATAATGCCCACTTCAAATATAAAGCTCCCCAACTGTAGCCACCACCAAATGCGGCAAGAATAAGATTGTCTCCTTTTGTAAAAGACTCCTCAAATTCCCACATACACAAAGGAATTGTTGCAGCAGTTGTATTACCATATTTTTGAATATTAATACACATTTGTTCCGATTTTAATCCCAAATGATTTTGTGTTGCATCGATAATACGTTTATTAGCTTGGTGAGGAATTAAAAAATTCACATCATCACCGGTCATAGAATGACGTTCCAAAAGATCACGAGCAGAACCTGCCATACCATTTACGGCAATTTTAAATACCGGTTGTCCTTCTTGATGAGTATAATGATCTTTTGCATCAACCGTTTTGTGCGTTGCGGGGTTAAGTGAACCACCGGCTTTTAAACATAAATGTTCCCAATTGGTGCTATCAACATGAAGATTTGCATCTATCACTCCATTCCCCTCATGGTTTGGTTCAATTAGTACCGCAGCGGCACCATCACCAAAAAGAATACATGTATTTCTGTTTGTATAATCAGTAATTGAAGTCATTTTATCTGCACCAACTAATACAACTTTTTTGTAACGCCCCGATTCAATAAATTGTGCAGCCGTTTCTAAACCGAATAAAAAACCGCTACACGCAGAATTTAAGTCAAATGCAAAAGCTTTTTTTGCTCCCACCTTAGTTGCTGTCAACGCAGCACACGAAGGGAACATCATATCTGGAGTAATAGTAGCAACAATAATAAGTTCGACATCCTCTGGGTTAGTCTTTGTTTTTTCAAGCAAACCTTTTACTGCTTCAGCAGCCATATCTGAAGTAGCTTTCGAAGGATCTTTTAAAATCCGCCGCTCTTTAATTCCAGTGCGAGATGTAATCCATTCATCGTTTGTGTCAACAATTTGTTCAAGATAATCATTTGTAATGATATCTTCAGGTACCCAACCGTGAATGCCTGTGATAGCAGCGTGTAATGTTCCCATTATTGAAAAGCTTGTTTAATTTTATTTGTTAAATCAGAATTTGTAATGTGATAGGTTTGTAAAATCATATTTTTGAATGCGACCGCATTTGAAGCACCGTGTCCGATAACTATAGGAGCATTCACTCCTAACACCGGCGTTCCGCCATGATTTTCGTAGTTAAAGAGGTCTAAATATGAATGAGAAAACTGTAATTGTTGCGTTATTTTATATACAGATTCAAGTAGTTTAAGCACGATATTACCGGTAAAACCATCGCAAACAATCACATCTGCCATATCGGTATATAAATCATTACTTTCAATATTTCCATGAAAATCGAAATGAACTCCATCTTTCATAAGCTCAAAAGTAGCTTTGGTTAATAAATTACCTTTTTCTTCTTCCTCACCAATATTCAGTAAACATACTTTCGGTGACTCAATTTCATGATAATATTTTGCAAACAAATTACCTAAAATACCATACTGGTATAACACATCAGGTTTGCAATCGGAATTTAATCCGACATCGAGTAATGTTCCGTGAGGTCTTCCGGAAATTTTAGGTATAGGACTCGTTATACACGGACGCATAATTCCGGGGATTGATTTAATTGTGTACATCGTACCAACCATCATTGCACCGGTATTACCTGCACTTGTAAATGCATCAATTTTTCCTGAATATAAATCTCTGAAACCAACCGTTATACTTGAATCTTTTTTATGTTGAAAAGATTTTGCAGGATGTTCTCCCATACCAATAACTTCGGTTGTGTGAACAATCTCAATACTGTCTGCTGAAAAATTCTGCTCTTTAAGAATGCTCTCAATTTGCACAGAATCACCATACAACACCACACAGCACTTGTTCTGCAAGTCGTTGCTTGCACTGACTGCACCTAAAACAGCTTCTTTAGGGGCATAATCACCCCCCATAGCATCGATACCAATTCTCATGCTATTGATTTTTGTTTACTATTCAGATTCGTTCTTAGTAAATACAAGTTTACCGTTATAATAAACGCTTCCCTCATATTCATACGCAGTATGACGACGATGTATAGTCCCTGTTTCCGGGCATTTACTTAAAGTTGGCATTTCTGCTTTATAATGCGTACGTCTTTTATCTCTACGAGCGTTCGACGTTTTACGTTTTGGATGTGCCATTGTATTATTATTTTAATTATCAAACAAATTTTTCAAGGATTCCCATCGGGAATCTATTTCGTTACTATTCTGTACTTTTTGATCCGATATAATATATTTTTCCATGTTTGCATCACACAAATCTGTGGGATGAACTTTTTTAAGAGGCAAAGATACAATTATCATTTCTCGAAACAAATTACTCATATCTAATTGTATATCGTCAGATGAAATAATAATCACATTTTCATCGTCACTATCCATCTCACCATATTCATCTACTTTAATAATGAATGATTCTGTATGCCTCACCGTCATTTCATACGGCTCCAAACATCTATCACACAAAACTGTAACTGAGCCTTTCATTGTAAGATCTGCCGTGCGCATATAATTATGATTTTTCACCATCACATGTATTGTCACCTTGGCATCCTCTACCTCTTCTATATTATATTGTTCAATGAACGCTGTGTTTATCACAAATGCACTCTCTTGCACACTTTTTTCTGTCTTTTGTAAGGGTATCGTATATAATTTGTTTTGACCGCTCATACAGAAAATTTAGGTGGCAAAATTAGGAAAAAGTGTTAAAACAAAAAATTTTATGATAGTTTATTTTACTTTTTTGATGATGAATCGCAGTGCTGTGCAAAAAACAAGGCGGTTGTTTTAAGTTCGTGAAGCACATCTCGAAAATCTTCGCCTCTATATTTTTTTATTTTTGAATTGTCAATATACATTTTAGAATAAGCGGTTTCAACTGTTTGAAGAGAGATGCGTGGTGTTTTACCGATTAATCGCACACAGCATGAATATAATACCACAAAGGTCTTAAATAGAAGCTTAGGCATAAAAACAGTTGGCTTACGCACATTCAAGGTTTCGGCTATGGTACTAAAAACCGTACGTATATCAATATCTTGTGCCGAAACAATAAATCGTTCATTTTGCACATCCGACTTCATGAGTGTTATCATCGCATCAACAACATCGTGAATACTCACATAACCACTCACACTCGAAGTATAAAACATCATACCCTGCGAAACGGTGGAAAAAAGCTCCCCACTACTCTGAAACCATTGTCCCGGACCAATTATGACCGACGGGTTTACAATTACCGAAGGCAAGCCCTCAGCAATACCTCGCCAAACTTCCAGTTCTCCATGATATTTAGAATATCCATACGGCGATTGTTGTGGAGATTTATTAAATTCTCTTGTTTCATCCAACAATTCATGTTCGGCCGGAGTGCCAAGAGCAGCAATAGAACTTACATAACAGAGTTTTTTTACGGCATATTTCAAACACGCATCCACAACATATCGAGTGGCAATAGTATTGATTTCATATAATTCTGAAATATCAGATAAATTAAATGACACATAACCAGCACAATGAAATACATATTCTGCTCCTTCAATCGCTTCAGCAACTTCAAGTGGATGAGTAACATCAGCATATACCCAGGTAATATGAGAATCGAGCAAAGACTCACGGTCATAGAGAGTAAAAAAAGATTCTGCCTTTTTCTGTGATTGCTCATTTCGCACAACAGCTCGCACAATACATCCGTGCCGAAGCAAAGAAAAGCAGAGATGTGCTCCCACCAAGCCGGAGGCACCGGTTACAACAATTGGCCTATTCCCAAATAAGTTTTGTTCCAAATCCTAATCTATTATCGGTGTATTTTGCATATTCCATATGTATACTCCAAACGGTCGTATTTGTTAGTATTGCATATGGAAAACTCTTAATATACATTTTTTTTGCATGCGACAGGGCTTTTCCGGTGCATTCATGCATTGTGCCTTGAAACTGAAGCCCCTGCAGCTTTCCTACGGTTCGACTCTCTAAAACAATAGCTCCTGACACCTTATTATTTTGAGACACTTGCTGCGCATGCATTGTTTTTTCGTCACTCAACACATAAAAACTGCGTGCTTCTTCATCAAAAACATAGAAACAATGAGCACACCAGGGTATATTTTCAACAGTAGTTGCAAGCGTTAACACATGATGACGATTGATGAAAGCAGTAATTTTTAATTGAGCACGGTGAGAATCTTTAGACATATATGCGTTCTTTTTCGGGAAGTATAAGAGTCACTTTTGTACCTTTATGTGGCCGGGTATCAAATATAATTTTTCCTGACTGTTTTTCCATAAATCTTTTACAAAGCTGCAAACCTATACCGGTGCCCGATTCGTCACAAACGCCTTTCCGAGATTGAACAGCATCATCATCTACAAATAATGAGCCTTGCGTGTCGGCATCCATTCCTATTCCGGAATCTTCGACCTCAATATATACCTGAGCATCTCTGGTATACGATGTGATTGATATACTCGATTTTGAATATGAAAATTTAATAGAGTTCGTAATAACATTTCGTAATACAAACGAAAGCATATTGACATCGGCAAATACTCTTTGTTCTTCAGGAATACTTTTCTCTATAAGAATTTCTTTGGATACACATGCCATTTTTACCGTATTCAAAACATCATCAACTATATCTTGAACTACACAGAAACGTCTCGAAGCTTGAAAAATATTACTACTTGTCCATTCGAGCAAATTATCAAACAATTGATAACTTTGGTGTGCAGACTCATGAATATATTGAATAAACTCAAATATTTTTTTTGAGGATAACGACTTAAAATTAGCTAACAACAAATCAGAAAAACCTAATATCGTATTAAAAGGATTTTTAAGTTCGTGCGAAACAATAGACGCAAAATTATTTTTATTGTCAATTATTTGCTCATACGATTCGAGTTTTCGTTTAAGCTGCACCTCACTTTTAATAAAATGCGAGACATCCATTTCAGTCACAATCATACGCGACCAGTTATGTCTGTATTTTTCGGGAATTGTAACTGTTACTTGAGTAATGAACTTTCTGCCTTTTTTCGAAAATTTCGATGTTATATAGGTATATGAAAGATTCCCTGCATATAAATGCATAATCATTTGAAAGAAACGATTATATGTTTCATTATTAAAATAATTGCGAATACCTTGACATAATTCTTTTTTTTCGGCATTAAAAAATGAAAGGGCATCGTTGTTTACTTCAATTATTTTAATGGTATCGATTAATTGCGGAATAATGTGGGGATGATATTTAATATATTGCGGAATAGACCCGAAAGTATTTTCAATATGAGTCAATTCTGAATACAATTCAGATGCATCTTCGTACCAAATAGGGACACCGCAATTATTGAAAATCTCATCAGTATCTGATATCTGCGTATGTTGGAGAAAATTGGGCACAATACATCTTTTTAATATTTCAAAAAATAAGATAATTTGCGTACTTGTCAAACTACTGAGAACATTTTATTGAACAACAAACGAATAATTAATAGTTTTCGTGCACATTCTTTATACTATATATAACAGGCAAGCAACTGACAACCCTTTATTTCGTCCTTGCATATATAAAAAAACCTGCCACTTTCATGACAGGTTTCAATATTATAAAATATTTTTTTTATAAAAATCGCATTCGATTATCTTCAATATCAGCCTTTTCTTTTAAATAATCGAATAATGAATTAATAATTATCATTCGACGAGACGAGATTATCATTTGCTTTTCTTGATCAGGGTTAAGAGATGTGTTTTCCGTTTTGCTGGTCACACTTACGACAAATATAGCCCGACTACCCTCAATAGGTTCCGAAATAGTTCCCGACTCCAATTGTGTTGCTGTTGCAATCACTTTCGGTTCGGTACCAATTCCTGCAGCAGCATTCTGTGCAAATGTCACATCTTTAACAGGTACCGGTTTTAATTTAAATTCAGCTGCTATTTGGTCTATAGATGCAGATTCAGGGAGAGCTGCTATTTTTTTGGCCACATACTCTGTTTTCTTACCGTGCAATAAAATTTGTGTAATATCATCTTTTACTTCATCAAGAGCCACAACACCTTCTTTATACACATCGGTTACAACAGCAACTACAAATGCATCTCCACAATTAAAGATATTAGATACTTGACCGGCATTTTCTCGACTTTCATATGCCCATCTAATAACATCTCGTGAATCTTCCAAACCAGGCACATACCGTTGATTTGGATCTATTTTCACTGCTGTTCGTTTTGCAATTTCGGGATTATCAATTACTGATTGATTAAATTGCTCAATTGATACATTTTCCGAAGCAAAATAGCGTGCTTTACTATATACATCTTTTCGGGTCTCAGATGAATATATTACTTCACGAGCTAAAAATTGAACCTGTACGCGTTTAGACTTTGGACCTTGATTTAAGACCTCTATAATATGCACACCAAATTGTGTGGGAGCAAGATAATATTCACCAACCTCACCGAAGAAACTACTATCTTGGAAAGCCTGTACCATTTGCCCTTCTGTAAACCAATCATACACTCCGCCATTAGGAATTGATGCACTGTCAGCAGAATGTTTGCGAACTAATTCAGTGAAATTTGCATTTCCCTCTTCCAACAAGGTTTTTAAACTATCAGCAACCGTCATAGCATCCTGTCCTGTTAGTAAAATATGGCGAACACGTGCAGAATCGGCAGCATATGCTATGTCAGAAATTTTTGCAATTTTGTACATATTCGTCTCAAAATACACATCGGTCACACTGTCTTCTTCTTGAGAAAAAGCAAATTCATCTATACCTTCCGACAATTCTCCCGGTTTCGAATATTGAGGATTGAATTTTATGTCTGAATTAACATTTAAAAAGCTTCTTTCTTTTTGTGTTTTAATAAAGCCTTCACGCAAATCAGCAACGTTTTGTTTAGTATTCTCAACATCTTCTTGAGTGGGTTGAATAGGAAAAGTAACATAATCAAAACTAACACTTTGTTCTTGTTGATACTGCTCTTCGTGCTTATGTTTATCGAAATAATCTTTAATTTCAGAATCACTCACCGTGAATAAAGAATCGGAAATAGAAAAATACTCGATTTTCACCGCCTCAAAATCAACTTTTTCCGACTTTTCAGCAATCTGCATTTCCACTTCTAAAGCTGTAGGATAAAAAGACTTCGCGACCAAATTATTTAATTTGGTTTCAAGCAATTTTTGATGCATTCCGGTCTCAAAATCAAGCCATTGCATATAAAATTCCGGATATTCATCACGAATCTGGCTTAGATTAGAAAGTGTATTAATCAAAATTTCTTTATCGAATTGATTGGTTTGAGGATTTTTAAATATCTCCGCATTTCGCACTTCGGGGGCAATATTTTCACCAACCATAATATCTTCGAACTCTGTTTGTGAAACGCCAATAATATTTAACCACGGATTAAACACTCCCAATCCAATTTCATGATAAATATCATCGTATACATGACGAGCCACAAAAGCATCCCATGCACGAGGATATACAGCCTCTTTTTGTATTTCCGAAGAATTGGGGTCAAGATTGCTCTGTAAACGATTCAATACTTTTGCATATGATTCGTACGGATATTCTTTACCGTTAATTTCAGCTATTACATTTTGATTTCCCGTTATTGAGGAAAACATCTGCGGATCGAGTCCGGTTACAACAAATGCTAAAAGAGCCGCTCCAATAAAAATGGTAATTAAACCTGTTTTACTTCTTAATTTTTGTATTGTTGACATTATTGATTAAATTAATATGTTTTTGAGATTGATTTCTTGAATGCACAAAGATATAAAAAATACGAAAATCTAATGAGTATCTTGTAATATTTTTACATGCATAAGCTCTATGCGCGTTCCGGTGATTTTTAAGATGCTTAATTTAAGGTTTTCGATATTAATTGATGAATTAACAACTGGGAACTTTTCGTGATGATGCAAAAAGAATCCTGCGAGAGTTTCATATTCTTCAGATTCACTAATATTAAGATTATACGTTTCATTCAAATAGTCTATTTCTTGTCTGCCCGAAAATATATATTCAGAATCATTAATCTTACGCTCTACAAGATCAACAAGGTCATGCTCGTCTCTAATTTCACCAAAAATTTCTTCAATAATATCTTCTACAGTAACAATACCTGCTGTTCCCCCAAACTCATCGACAACCACCGCAACACTTAGTTTTTCATTAATAAATTGAGTCAACATTTTTTTTGCACTCATTGTTTCGGGTACGCACGGCGTGTCGCGTAATATTTCCTGAATAGAAGCCGGATTTTGTAATATATCGGACGAATGAATATATCCGATGATATTATCAATAGATTCAGAAAAAACAAGAATTTTAGAATATCCTGACTCAACAAATAAGGGGATAGTATTTTCAATAGAATCGCTCACACTTACTGCAATCAGTTCGGTTCGGGGTTTTACACATTCACGTAATTTAACGGAAGAAAATTCTAATGCATTCAAAAAAATCTTAAAATTATTTTTATCATATACAGCAGGATTCGAGTCTTTTGCATCATTTGTCAAGAAATGAACTAAATCGACTTTCCCAAATACTATAAAATTTTTGTACTCATCCTTTTTAATATTGGAAAACAACAAAAAAATTCGAGACAAAACAGTCGCAATAACAGAAATTGGTGACAATAATATAAACATAACAAAGGCCGGAACTGCAAATATGGTTAATGTCGTGTTTGCATAAACTCGGAAGATGTCTTTCGGCAAAAATTCGGCAGTAAATATTATTAGCAATGTCGACAAGATGGTTTGGATGAGCATTACCACAACCTCAACCGAAATAAATTGTTGCAAAATAGGATCGAGAATTGCGGCTGTTAGTATCCCATATATAACTAATGCAATATTGTTTCCAATAAGTAATGTGGTAACAAACATATTCGAATTTCGAAGAAAAAATGAGATGATAAAAGCCGATAGTTTACCTTTTTGGGAATCAATTTCTATTTTTAATTTATTGGAACTAAAAAAGGCTATTTCAATTCCAGAAAAAAAGGCGGAAAAAAATATAGATACAATAATAATACTGCCGGAAAGAATCATTTTTTACTATTATTTCGAGATTGTATTCGTTGTTTTTTTCTGAAAAGATACATAAAAAATGAAATAATAAAAAACACGATAAAAAACCAAAAGTCTCTCGACACACCGGCTTTTTCATACGCGTCTATAAGACTAATGAGTGATGCCACTGAAAAAAGCAGCCAAATATATTCCATTATTCGTTGTGTACGCATCGCATATATTTTTTAATTACTGTCGGGAACTTTCAGAGAATCTGTGGCAACCGAATCGGCACTTTGTGCATCACTAAAGGTAAATATACCTGTCACATTCTGTATTTCCCAATTTTCAAAATTATCATCGGCTTCAAAACCGGTTCCTTCTATAATATCATCTTCAGTTGTAATCTGAACTTGCTTATCGGAGAATATTTTCCCTGCTTTTTGATTCCAAATTAAATACTCAGTTCGTAATACTTCACCTTTTGCATTTTGGGCTATAACATTATTTTTTGCTTCCCACTTTTCTTCATTTTCATATAGAATAGCATAATCGGCTCGAATCATTGTAAGAGTATCGGGATATATGCTAAAGTGAACAACGCGAATTCCTTCCGGAAATAGTGTACGTGGACTGCTGTAAAGAGAGTTTTCCTGCGAATATTTTAACAATTGAGGCGTATAGATTGACAGCGTTTTTTTTCCGAACTCAGTTTGACTCATATACACTTCGCTTCCCGAAAGCTCAGGCATTTTCTGAATTTCAGACATTTTTACAATATTTTTCATTTCATTTTTACAAGAAAAAAGCATCATTATGGATACCACAATGATGCTTGAAAAAATATTTTTATATCTGAATATCATATATTATTTTGCTTTCGCTTTTGTAGTAGCAGTAAACCAACACGAAATAGTTTGCTCGGAACCTTCTGTAATGTTATATCCAAACATTGTTTCTACATCAGGGAAATTTCCGCGATACTTTGCAATATCTCTATTCGCATCAGAAGCAATAGAAGGGTCAACCGACTTAGCTTTTATGCACATATCTTCTGCTACCCACAATGCTTTCCACTGTTCAACTGTGGGAAACTCTTTACCTTTTCCACAATCATCTCCTGCAGCAGCGTACTGACGAGCAATAAGCAAATATGCTTTCCCAAAATTAGGGTTGTTATCCAATGCTTTTCGCGCATAGGCAACACTTGTTTGAGGGCTGGAAATCATAATATTTGCCATACGATAATACAATTCAGCCTTTTTTTCAGAGTCTTCTTCAAGAGTTACTGCTTGTTTGTAATAATCTATAGCTTCGGAAACATTTCCCTTTGAAACATACATTTCCGCTATATTTTTCTTCGATTGTGCAGATGGCTCTAATTTATCGAGACTCACAGATGCTTGCAAATACAACTCTGCATCAGCACAATCCTTGGAAAGATAATCAGTAATTTTTTTAAGATTCTCAACATCTTCAGGATTCTCTTTGTATTGAGGTTCAAAAACAGCAATAAGATCAGAACATTCCGGTTTTAATTGCAAGAAAATCAACTCCAATTTTTCTCTCCAAGCAGCATAAGATTTTGAACCTTTTTCAGAATTATATTTGAATATTTCATCGAGTTGTTGATATAATTGAATTGCTTCTGTTTTTGTCATTGTATTACGACCAACTTTAATTAAGGCATTCTGCATAAGAACAATCATTGGTTTTATATCAGCATCATTTCCGAGTGAATCAACCGACAATTTACAAAGCTCAAATGCTTCTTCATACAAATATTTATCGAACATAAATAAATCAGCTCCTTTAAAACCAATATACTTATATTTTTCGCCAAAAGCATCTATACGACGGTCGTAAATTAACCGAATAGTGTCGAGATAGGCTTGTTGCAATTCTTTATCATCTGTCTTTTTATACAATGATTCAAAAATATTTATCCCATGAGGGCTATACATATTTTTTGAACTTTGAGGACATCCAAAAAAAGCTCTTCGCCATGCATCAATGGTTTCTTTTGTGAAGTTTGATGCGTCGACTTCATTTCTATATCTATTTTGGTATACTGATAAATTCTCCAAACAAGCAATGCTATCGGCACCAGTACCATAATCGTACGTTTCTGAATTTTGTGCAAATACTTGTGTTCCGTAACTGATAATTCCTATCAGTAAAAAAGCTAATCGTTTCATATTCAATTTTTTTTAATCAATTTTTTGTTTGAAAAACCAGTGTTCATAAAGGCGAACAGTGATTTTTGCCATAACATATGTTTCTTGAATAGCATCAGTAACCGTAAAATCGCCACGTTTCCCGACAATAAAAGCTGTTGATAAACTATTCCCTGTTTGTTTAAGTATAAAATCCGTGCCAAAACTAATACCAAAATCAATAGGTTGTATGGTGGAAGTATTATTTTTTTCATAAATAGGCAATTGCGAATAGTGAAATCCGAGTCTGTATGGCAATTTTTTAAAATACGATTGACCGGAATAATCAGGTGTATACTCAACTCCCGTTTGCAGAGAATAGGTCATATCAATATCAGGATTATGTTGTCCATATACATATACATTATCCCATTTTTCTATTTCAATATCTAGATTATATTGCAAGGTGTTTTTAATTGAATACCCGAACCCGATGCCAATTTTTTGAGCAATATCTGTTCGTACATCCGCAATTTCATTGTTTGTAATAGTATCTTGATATGTTTTGGGTTGTTGGTCTAAACTAACAAATGAAGCGAAAAAATCTTGTTGTTTATATTGGAGAGTTTGTTTGTCGCGATATGTTGCGCCAAATTGTAATATTGATGTTTCTGAAATATCGTATGAATATTGCAATCCGAAATCCCAAATAAGACCTTTAGTTTGAAGCGTCTGCTTTTTTTCGGTAGAAAATGCCGGATACGGAAATGAAATAATTGATTGATGATATGTTTTACCAAATAAATACCGGGCATGAAAACCAACAGTAACATCATCAACTAATTGGAATGCATTTCCCCACACGGCTTGGTTTATCCCTCCGGTTCCGGAATACGTAAACGAGGTTTCATCATTTCCGGCAAAAATTTCGTAACCTACCGTTGAAAATGGCAAAAGACCAACTGAACTGGCCCAGGTATCTGTTAGTATTGGAAAAGAGAAAGCAAAATATTCAACACCTATACTATTAGTTTGCGAAGAATTGCCGGACTGTTCGAGCAGACGAGTGTTTGTTCCTGCACCTACCTCAAACACAAAGCGTTCTTCAGGAACTGAGATATGGGTTGCCGGATTTTTGAAACTGATAAACCGAGGATGCTGATGAGCTATCCCACTTCCACCTAAAGCCATATCACCGGTCAGACTATTTGAAAATAAATCTCCGTAATTATATCGACTATATGGTGATGTTGTTTCTCGTTGAGAAAAGCCACTCAGGCATGTTATTATTCCGAGTAAAAAAAGTAGTTTACGTTGTAACATTATAATTATATATTGAATGCAAGCCCAAAGCATTTAGATTTGGTTCTGCAAAGATGGTTTTTTTTAACATTTTTTCAAAGAAAAAACTATCTCCACCGCATAAAAACACATCAATATCCGGAAATATTGTGCTGTAAGATGCAATATATTGAGATATTTCGAACACCATACCTTGAACAACGCCATATTGAATAGCTTCTTGGGTTGATGTACCGAACACGTTAATCTGATTTGATGGTGAAAAAAGTGGTAATTTTCCTGTTTTTTCGTGTAAAGAAGAAAAGCGCATAGCCATTCCGGGAGAAATAACACCGCCCTTAAATGTATTCTTATTATCGACATAATCAATTGTTAGAGCCGTTCCTGCATCTACAATTATTTTATGACTGTTCGAACGAATGCTTACGGCTCCGACAGCTGCAGCAACTCTATCAAAACCCAAGGTGTTTTTTGATTGATACTCTATATGTATGGGCAAATCGAGTGAGATGGTACACGTAAAGATACGTGAGCCTTCTTTACGAAGTATATCAGACGGCATAGCACCTGAGACATCAGAAAGAATGATGGGGGCATCAGGAAATTTGGCTATTGCTTGTATTAAAAAATCCATTTCAGAATAATTGAATACGGACGTACGAACTATTTTTTTTTCTGAAAAAAAATATACTTTAACACGTGTATTTCCTGCATCTATTACTATTTCCATATTGGTAAATATTATGCAATTATACAGTTTTTTTCAAAGACAAAATAATATATATAGTGAAAACTAGTATATTTGCATTTTAAATAAAAAAGATATGAATTACATTTTTTCTTTATTCTTATTTTTTGGATTATTCTTCTCAAGTAATGCACAAAACGTAAATGTGTCTTCGGTTTATGTATTACCCGCAATTGTTGTTGACGGAGACACATTAGCGGTAGTTCAATTAGATAAAGTATATATATTTCCTCCTTTACAGTTCGATAATCACGATGAATATTTACGATATCGACGTTTGGTTAGGGATGTGAAAAAAGTATATCCATACTCACTTATTGCACGGCGAACAATGATAGAAATTCAATTGGAGCTACAAAACAAATCTAAAAAACGAGACGAAAAAAAGTATGTAAAAGAAAGACAAGAAGAATTAATGGAGATGTATGCCGAAGAATTAAAAAAACTCACCATACGTCAAGGGCAAATTTTAATAAAACTAGTAGACAGAGAATTAGACCAATCCTCATATGATGTGATTAAAGATTTACGAGGTGGTGTGTCTGCTTTTATGTGGCAACAAGTTGCTCGATTGTTTGGAGAATCTTTAAAAGCAGAATACGACCCAATCGGCGAAGATGCATTGATTGAACGGATTGTTACTATGATTGAACAAGGCAGGTTATAATCCTTTTCCTAAAAGTACTATTTTAATGGTATAAATTAGAATTTTCACATCTACGTACAAAGACATGTTTTCTATATAAATAATGTCGTACTGCAAACGTTCCAACATTTCGTCAATATTTTTAGCATATCCATACTTCACTTGTCCCCACGAAGTTATTCCGGGTTTGACCCGCTGAAGGTGAATAAAATGTGGTGCATGTTGTATAAGTTTCTGAATAAAATATTCTCGTTCCGGACGTGGACCCACGAGAGACATATCTCCTTTTAAGACATTAAAAAATTGTGGTATTTCATCAATTCGAAATCGCCGAATAAATTCACCAACTTTAGTAATTCTTGTATCGTTTTCTTGCGTAAGTTCGGGACCATTCGACTCCGCATTTACATACATCGAACGAAATTTATAAATATAAAATGACTTTCCATGAAGACCTATTCGTTTTTGCTTATAAAAGACCGGACCGGAAGATGATAATTTAACACAAAGAGCAACTATTACATAAAACGGCATACCAAAAATAAGCACAAAACCAGACACACAAACATCCATTACACGCTTTGTGTTTTCTTGCCACGATGGCATAAGGTCGTGACTTATAGAAATAAGCGGCTCGTCATAAATAGAGCTGAGGGTTACCCGTCCTGAAATAATATCATAATTATCGGGAATAGCTTTTATAATAATCTTCACCCCTTCTAAAGAATACAAAATTTTCTCTAAATATTGATGTTCTTTCGACTCAATCGCAACAATAACTTCTTCTATATCATTATTTTGTATTATTTCCACCACCGAATCAATATATCCTAAATGAGGCAAATAATCGTGTAATATGTACGAATTCTGTTCGATAACATTAACGAAACCCACAAACTTATATCCGGTAGACTTTCTTTTATTTTGCAAGCGATTATACAGATTAAGCGCTTTCTCATTGCTACCAATTATTAAGGTGTTAAATCCAATTTTTCGATTATGAATTTTTGCATTGGTAATGCTCGTTATAATAACTCGAGGTATATAGGTTAATACAAAATGAGTAGTAAATAAAAATAATAATGATTTGTAATACGTTTGATGCGTTTCTACAATATCATCGAGAAGAAGGAAAAAAAAGATGATAATGCTTCCGAGAAGGGTTATTAAAAACGTTTGGGTAAGTTCGTTTAATCTGGATTTTTTATATATGTTTTTATAATAACCATTTAAATAATACAATAAAAGCCACATAAGGGGTATTGCCGAAACGCCATAATAATAATTCAAATCAAGAGTGATTTCCGGTTTAATATTACCAAAAGTTGGGTCAATAAAACCTTTACGTAGTAGAAAAAAGGCAGTCCACGAGCATGTTGCAGACAAAAAATCAAAGAAAATATATAATAAAGTTTGACGCGTTTTATTCATAAGATACCCCCAATATTTTTACAAAAATACTAAATCTCCGTTTAGAAATAGTATATCCTAATAACAATTTATGATGTGCAATTCCTACATATCGAAAAAACGGTACGATTTGTATGGACTTGTCGCTTAAAAGTACGTGCATTTTTCGAAGTAAGAATTGACTGTAAAGAAGATTGCTCAATTGTGCCATATGCATAAGAATTATACTTGTCAAAACAACAAGGAAGAACGATTCCATCCCACGTAAACACAACAGAGCTCCACATTCTCCAACACTTATTATTAGGTTTTTTTCGTAATTCTAACGTTTGGTTTTCCTGATTATATATATAGCGACTATTATTTTTTTGAACAGGCATCATATACATATTTTCAGCAGAATAAAATTGAGCGGTTTTAAACACAACCCTATCGGCTCCATGAGAATGTGCTATCTGTTTTAAAGTATTCCCATACTGCTCTGTATGTTTAAATAACAAACACTGCACTTCTATAAGAGGATACTTGCTTTTCAATTTCTTTTTTGCAAACGACAAGGCTTGCAAACCGGATGTAACCGCATTAAAATCTCCCTTTTTTCGATACACCTCATACGATTGCTGATCGAAGCCGTCTAATGAAACAATAATATGAGTCAAACCGGAACGAACAATATCTTCAGCATTTTTTTCGGTAATGTAATGAGCATTGGTAGATGTTGAAGTCATCATACACTGTTTATGAGCACGAGAAATAAACAAACACATATCAGGATGCAAAAATGGTTCGCCCTGAAAATATAAATTAATAAAAAAAGTATGCTTCTGTATTTCTGCAATAATACGTTCAAAAGTTTCTATCCTCATATTCCCTTTGGGAATGGGTGAGGTTTTGTTTCCGGTAGGGCATTCCGGACACTGTAAATTACAGGTATTGGTCGGTTCAATACTCACGGAAGAAGGAAATGACGAAAAAATATATTTTTTAAACACCCGAGACAGAATAAAAGTAATTTGCAGATGTATTATATTTCGTATTCGAGCGAGCGAAAGTGAACGTACAAAAGCCAAACCGTACCAAAAAGTATATGAAATGTTACTCATATTAACTATTATTTTTTATTGATTAGCACGAGACACTATTATAAAGACTATCATCTCTGTAAAAACATAACATAAATAAAGTATTGCTAAAAACACCCCCATCTGAAAATTATTGGGTGCATACACGAGCAACATAACAACTACATATCCCAAACTCAGCAAAAATTTTGCGGAATGCGTTATAATTGTCATCATGATTTTTTTATGCGGATTGTGTCGTTCAGAAGCAGAAATGATAAGTATTGAAGCAATATGAATAAGAAAAAAAAACAAAATGCTACCAATACCCAGAGAAAGAGAAAAATCTATATTATCTGTATAAAAAAGCCCGGATATAAGACCACACAAAATAATAGTAAGTACACTGTGTGCAATAATACCGGAACGTTTCATTTGTGAATATTAATAAAATCTTTAATAGCAATATAAATAGCAGCAAAAACAGAAAACAAGGATAGAATTATAGTAAACACCTGATTATTAGTCTCAAAAAACTCATCTAATTTAACCCCACCATATGTTCCTGCTCCAATAACGACAATCATCTGAAAAGCGATGTTTGTATATTTAAGAGCATTAAAAATTATTTTTTTACTTTTTTTCTTTTCCTGCAATATCTTTTTTGTTTGCCATTTCATTATCAGAAATGGAATCATTCATTGAACATGTTCCGGAGAAAATAGCTCCCGGTTCAATTGCCAATTTTTTGGTATAAATATCGCCGGTAATTTTTGCTGTTTCACGAAGAGATAATAATTCGTGCGTAATTATTTTTCCATTAAGAGCACCTTCTACATCGCAATTCTGACAGGTTACTTCTCCTTTAATTCTTCCTGAATTTCCTATCACCAATTTTCCTTTTGCGACAAGACTACCTTCGAGTTCTCCTTCTATACGAATATCACTGTCACATGATATATCGCCGGTAATTTTAGTACCGTTTGTAATCATGTTTGTTGAAATACTATTTGTTTCGTTTGATTTTGCCATAGTTCTATTTTTTGAAGTACAAAGATAAATATATCTTCGTTGTTTTCCACAATCGAATGATGTTTTTATTATTTTTCACGAGTAGAAATATACGATATCAAGTTAAGAAAGGCATCACGGGCTTCCGATTCTTCGAATGTTTCAACTATTTGTTGTGCTTTTGAACAGAGTTCTTCAATTTTACGTTCGGCATATTCAAATCCTTTGTATTGAGAAATAAAACTGATAATTTCCTTATAATCCGCTGTCGTATACTTTTTATTGTAGAAGCGTTTTACGATATGTTTTTGTTCTTTATGCGGAGCTTGGCTTAATGCATAAATAATAGGCAGAGTCATTTTTTGCTCTTTCAAATCATTCCATGTTGGCTTACCAGTCAATGAAGTTTTAGAAAAATCTAAAAGGTCATCTTTTATTTGAAAAGCAAGTCCCATAAAATGAGCCATTTCGCTCACCTTCTCTTTTGTTTGCTCACTTGCAAGAGCAGTTGATTCGACTCCTGCATTCATAGCTGCAACAAATAAACTTGCGGTTTTTTTCTCGATTATTTCATAGTATGTTTCTTCATTATTCGAAAACGACCTATTTTTTTCTATTTGCAAAATTTCACCTTCACTCATTTCTTTCACCGCAGTTGAAATGATATGCAATAAGGAAATATGATTTCGTTCAAGAGCATATAACAGACCTTTTGCCAAAAAATAATCACCCATAAGAACACTTGCCTTATTTTTCCAAAGAGCATTAATTGAAAAAAAACCGCGACGTTTTATCGCATCATCAACCACATCATCGTGAATAAGAGTTGCTGTATGCATTAACTCAACCATACACGCTCCCGAATAACTTGCTTCGGTAATACCGCCACACATTTTTGCGGTTAAAAAAACAAGAGTCGGACGAAGTTGCTTCCCTTTTGTTCTTAAAATATACGAAGTAATGAGAGAGAAAAGACTATTTTTTGAACGGACTTCTTTTTTAAATAAAGAATTAAATCGTTTTAAATCATCGGATATACAATCGGTAAAAAAATATGTGCTCATGAATACGAATTTATAAAACGTCAACTCGACGTATTTTTTTTGGTCGGATAAATCAAAGAGAAAATCAGCATTTTACACACAACTGAAGATTTCCGAAAAATCGTATCGACCCGACGTTATATACACATACAGCATATATTATTTTAATTATCAGGAACCTCTTCAAGAGAAAACTCAACATCCAATAATTTAGAATAGCGAATACCTGACGACATCATATCTACATCTTCTTTTTTGTATCGCCACACGATTTCCAAATCAGTTTTTTGATAAATCTTTTCAAGAATAAGTAAAATTTTCGCAATTTGTTTCGCAGACGCTGTATTAAAATATTCCAATTCAAAAACAAATTGAATATCTTCTATCGGCGATTGTGCAAACTCTTCGAGCCACTGAAAAACGGGAGCATAAAAGCCATTCGCATTTTCAGGCAACGAACGATACGATATTTTATAGGTATTCGCGTCCGGATTTAAAATTATTTCCGGAGTTTCATCTGTTTTTTCAATAATTAATGGCCTCATAGTTATATAGTTACTTGTAATGAAAAAAACGAAATAGAATCATTAATGTCTGAAAAAGAATATAACAATTTGCTGCCACTTTTCATACGTAAATCAATGATTCCGAGTCCGGCTTCTTTGCTGCTGTCAATATCAAAATTCAGCAAGCGTTTTGTGTAGAACATGTCTAAATCGTCTCCCTCTAAGGAATTGACATGATCTAATTTTTCTGAAAATGGCTTTACCATGTCTTTTGAAATATAATTTCCCGTACTTAATGTATATGAATTTTTATTCTCTGACAAAAAGAAAATTCCGGGATTGCCACCTAATTCATCTCCCTTTTTCACTCCATGTTTTACAATATTTTGGAGCATTTCAACCATAATATTAAATAATTTCTTTTTAACCTCAACTGCTCCAATCGATTGACTTTCGATTATAGACAATAAACTAATAAGGCTATCTTGATTCAAACAACCATTAAAAATAAGCATGATATTTTTTTGAATAATAATTTCATGCAAATTTTTAATATTATTCAAATCTATAGAATCAAAAGTGTTTTCTGAATCTTTTGAAATAGCAGTATGAAGATAAAAATACGACAGCTGCGAGCTTAAATCTTTAAAATCAAAAAATAATTTGTTACCTGATTTTCGAGCCATTTCTATAAGCCCTAAACCTGCACCACCTTTATCAGAAATACTCCCGTCTTCTAAAATTTTCTTGTAATATGCTTTTAATTCTTCTTTTTCTAAACTGTTAATTTGCTCAAGCATACCTTGTAATCCTGGAATTAAGCCTTTTTCAATAACATTTCCTGATGTTATTTGATATGCCTGATTATGATTTTGAATCACAAAAATTCCTGCTTGTTCCGGATCTTCTACAGGTAAATCTTTCGGCGTTTGGTGTCGTGTCACATTTTGCAAGCACTCTACCATTATAGAAAAAACTCTCTTTTTGATTTTTGAAGATTCACCACTAGTTTCTAAATTATTCTCTGCAAGAGAAATAATATTATCAGTAATGTTTTGAGTAAACAGACCTCGATAAATATATCCGAGATTGTCTTTCTGCATACCCTCAAACAATTTAAAACTATATGTTATATCTTCAAGTTTTTCGCTTGCCACGATTATTTATTTTTTCTTATATTCTAACAAAGATATTTATTTAATTGAAAAAATACAAAATATTTATGAATGAGAAACCGTATTCTTATATAAATTTGTATAAATTTTTTATCCATACATATGTCAAACTACTCTTTCAAAATCTACAATCACCTGACTATATTAACCTTAGTCCTATTATCAGGGCTTGGTTCTTGCACAAAAGATGATATCATAACATCAGCAGAAAAAAAATTAAATTTTTCTGAACCTGAAATTTCTTTCGACACAATTTTTACCCAAACCGGAAGTATTACTCGTAATATAAAAATCTATAATCCGCATTCCAATGATATTTCTATTGAATCTATACGTCTTTTGCATGCTGATAGTTCCGAGTTTTTATTAAATGTGAATGGGGTTTCGAGTTCAACATTTTCGAACATCCACATTGCTGCAGACGACAGCATCTATATATTTTTACAAGCATTATTAGATGAAAATACGGTTGACACTCTTGTTGGAACAACAGATTCCCTCATTATTTCATATAATACAAACGTCGATTTTATCCCGATTACGGTGAGTGGTCAAGATGTTATTTATTGTGGTTCAGAAACGTCGGGAAGCATTACCTTATCGTCGGCGAAACCATACATAATAAAAGATTCGTTGGTAATTAACCAAGGCGACACCCTCACAATTGAGGCGGGAGTGCGGGTGTATTTACATAAATACGCCAATCTTATTATTAATGGCACATTACTCATAAACGGGACACATGATAAACCGGTTACATTTTCGTCGAACCGCATAGAACAAGCTTTTGAAATGTTACCCGGGCAATGGGGAAGTATTATTTTTTCCAAAACAAGTACAAATAACACTATTAATTATGCAATTATTCAAAATGGGGTAAACGGGTTGCTTATTTATGGTACCGAAGAATCTCAGGTTTCTCTTTCTCTGCACAATACTATTATCAGACGAATGTCGTCGAATGTTATTTTTGCACAAAATGCATCTATCGAAAGCTCAAATTGTGTCCTTGCTCAGGCAAACAACTACATTATGGCATTGCAAGGCGGCACATATTCGTTTAAACATATAACTATTGTAAATACGGGAACAATCAGTGGCAGAAATTATGTACCGTCGGTAAACATTAGTAATTATAATTTATCTACCGAAAGCTCTCTTCTGTTAGAATCCTTTTCCTGTGCCAATTCAATTATTGTTGGCAAAATGAAAAATGAAATTGAAATCTCGTCTCTCAATGAAGAGTCATTACCGGTTTCGTTTTCCAATTGTTTGGTAAAACAGGATATTACCGGTGATTTAGCAGAATATTTCACTGAGAGCTTTGAATATGATGCCACAGAAAATTTATTTCGAAATATACATGAAGATATTTTTACGCTCGACACCTTATCGCAAGCTCAAGATACCGGCAACATAGAAATTGCTACCGATGTACCACTTGATATTCGAGAACAGTCGCGCATAGAAGACGGAAAACCTGACCTCGGTGCATATGAATTTTTTAGTAATGAATAATATACTTATTTTTTGGCTTCTCATACTAAGTCTGAGTGCTTCTGCTCAACAGAATGCTCCTTTTTCTCTACTTTTTTATAATGTCGAGAATTTGTTTGACACTATAAATTCCCCACAGGTTCGTGACGGTGAATTTACACCTGAAGGTTCTAAAGAATGGAATACATGGAGATATTACCAAAAACTCAACAATCTCTCAAAAGTTATTATCGCTGCCGGCAAATGGAATCCGCCTGATATAATTGGTGTGGCTGAAATTGAAAATAAAAAATGTCTCCGTGATTTGGTGGGAAAAACAGTATTGTCGAAAATGCGATACAGCATTATTCACCACGAATCGGAGGATCGTCGGGGAATAGATGTAGCAATGGCGTACAATCCGGAAACGTTTCAAGTATTGCACGATACAGCTCTGCCGGTGCGATTTAAAAAACAGCCACAACTGCGAACACGCGATATTTTGCATGTTACCGGTATTATACGTGAGTGGAATGATACCATACATGTATTTATGTGTCATTTTCCTTCTCGATACGGCGGTACGGCTCAAAGCGAATACAAACGAATTGCGGCAATGAATGTATTGATAGATGCAATTAGTACGGTGTATGACAATAAACCTCATGCCCAAATTGTTATTTTGGGAGATTTTAATGATTATCCTCATAACGATGCTCCACAATTATTAATTTCAAGTCTTTCTGAAAATAAAATAATAAAAGTTACTGATTCATTGCATGAAGGAACATATGTGTATAAAAGCGTGTGGAATGAATTGGACCATTGTTATATATCAGAAACCATGTCACAAAATCACAGCTATTATTTTTCAATCATTTCGCATGATTTTATGTTGCAAGAGTTCAAAAACGGAAAAACAGCACCACGACGAACATATCGTGGTTCATATTATCTCGGGGGATATAGTGACCATTTGCCAATTATGTTTCGCATGCAAAAAAAGCTGAAATAATCGGCTCAGTTCTATTTTTTTATTATTTTAGTCCAAAAATAATACCTTATGTTTCCAAATACACGTCTTCGCAGATTACGGTACAATGCAACGCTTCGGAATATGGTGCAAGAACATCATGTGCATCGTAGCGATTTGATTATGCCTGTTTTTATTCATTTTGGTTCGGGCATCACCCGCGAAATTTCCTCTATGCCGGGAATTTTTCAGTTTTCAACAGACACTGTAATTGACGAATGTAAGCGATTGTATGAAAGCGGTGTTACCTCAATTATATTATTTGGCATTCCGGATAAAAAAGATGATACCGGGTTGTGTGCATGCGAAGAGGATGGTCTCATTCAAAACGCCATTCGACTTATAAAGAAACAGGTACCCAATTTATTTGTCATAGCTGACGTATGCAATTGTGAATACACTACTCACGGACATTGCGGAACAATTGTGGATGGTGATGTGGATAATGATTTGACTCTACAGACACTCAAGAAGCAGTCCGTTTCCTTAGCCTCGGCAGGAGTTGATATGATTGCTCCGAGTGATATGATGGATGGCCGCATTGGTGCTATCCGTCGAGAATTAGATACCCGAAATTTTGAGAAAATACCAATTATGTCATATTCGGCGAAATATGCCTCTGCATTTTACGGTCCGTTTCGCGATGCAGCACAAAGTTCACCACAGTTTGGCGACAGAAAAACATATCAAATGAATCCGCCGAATGTTCGCGAAGCTATCCGGGAAGTGGAATTGGATATTGCCGAAGGTGCTGATATTGTGATGGTAAAACCGGCACTGAGTTACCTCGACGTGATAAAAACGATTAAGGAACAAGTACATGTACCTGTTGCTGCATATAACGTAAGTGGTGAATATTCAATGGTGAAAGCTGCTGGCTTGCAAGGATGGATAGACGAAGAATCATTGGTTATGGAAATGCTCCAATCTATGAAACGAGCAGGGGCGGATATAATAATAAGTTATCACACACAAGATATTATTTCAAAATTAGTATAAATTTTTTTTATGATTAGCAATTCTCACAGTTCACGGGCTTTTACGGAAGCACAAAAGTATATTCCGGGCGGGGTAAACTCTCCGGCACGGTCATTCAAAAACACCGGCATTGATCCTTTATTTATTGATTCAGCTAAAGGTTCTAAAATAACTGATATTGACGGAAATACATTTATTGACTATGTTGCTTCGTGGGGACCGGCAATATTGGGACATGCACACGATGAGGTGCTTTCTGCCCTCAACGAAACTATGCACAAAGGTATTAGTTTTGGTGCACCAACAGAAATAGAAACCCGCATTGCAGAATTAGTTACCCGCATGGTTCCGTCTGTTGATTTAGTGCGTATGGTAAATTCAGGTACCGAAGCAACAATGAGTGCAGTTCGTCTCGCACGCGGATATACTAAACGTAATAAAATTATAAAATTTGAAGGCTGCTATCATGGTCATGGCGACAGTTTTTTAATTCAGGCCGGCTCTGGTGCTCTTACGCACGGAAATCCCAATTCACCGGGGGTAACAGAAGGTGTTGCACAAGATACATTACTCGCAAAATATAATGAAATTGAATCTGTTGAATCCCTTTTTCGGGAATATCCCGAAGATATTGCAGGGGTGATAATAGAACCGGTAACCGGAAATATGGGGGTGATTGTGCCACAAAACGGCTTTTTAGAAGCAGTTCAAAAATTATGTGCACAGTATGGTGCTCTTCTTATTTTTGATGAGGTAATGACCGGATTTCGTCTCTCTTCGGGCGGTGCTCAAAAACGATTTAATATTACCCCTGACTTAACCTGTTTCGGGAAAATTATCGGCGGCGGTATGCCGGTAGGTGCATACGGCGGAAAAAAAGAAATAATGGAACATTTGGCTCCTAAGGGGCCGGTGTATCAAGCGGGTACACTTTCGGGGAACCCGCTTGCCATGGCTGTTGGGTACACCACTCTACACCTACTTAATACTCATCCTGAATGGTACGAGCAACTCGAAAAATCTGCTGAAATACTCGAAGCCGGCATTCGTGAAAATATTTCAGCGGTCGGTATTCCTATTGTGTTTAACCGTGTTGGTTCTATGTTTACGCAATTTTTCACCGATCATCCCGCCGTGAATTCCTTTACGGACGTATCGACATGCAATATTGATGCGTATATGCACTTTTTCAGGACTTCATTACATGAGGGAATCTATTACGCTCCCTCACAATACGAAGCGGCATTCCTCGGATTAGCTCATTCTCCTGAAGATATTGAAAAAACCATTTCTGCTCATAAAGTTGCTTTACAATCAGTAAAACAAGAATTATATGACAAATAATGATAATATACTCAAACGCACACTTCGCGGCGAAGCAACAGAACGCCCTCCGGTGTGGTTTATGCGACAGGCGGGACGAATTTTACCGCGGTATCGTGCATTAAAAGAATCATATTCTTTTCGAGAACTCATGCGTGATCCGCAACTTGCTGCGGATGTTACACTTATGCCTATTGAAGACTTAGGCGTTGATGCAGCAATTATGTTTTCAGACATTTTAGTAATTCCTCAGGCTTTAGGACTGGATGTGCAATTCCCCGATTCTGGTCCTGAATTTTCAAAATCACTGCTTTCAACGAATTCACCTTCATCATTACTTAAAGCCGATACAGAGAAATTGCAGTATATTTATAATGTTATTGACGCAATTCAAGAAAAAAAAGATGACAATACTGCATTAATCGGTTTTTGCGGGTCTCCTTTTACGGTCTTACTCTACATGCTGCAAGGCTTTCATAAAAAAGCAGATTTTCCTGATGCAATACAGTTTATCTATCAACATCCGAAGGAAACTGATCGCTTACTTCAGATTATTACAGACATCTCAATAGAATATATGTCGGCACAAACAGACCACAATATTGATATGTTTCAACTATTCGACACACATGCCGGACTTATTCCCTTTAATCTGTATAAAAAATTAGTCTTACCTCATGTATCACGCATGGTTCGCAAGGCACGTGAAGAACATATGCCTTTTGTCTTTTTCCCGAAAGGAATTGGTATCGGCTTACAAGAGCTGACCCCCGAGCATGGCGATTTTGTGAGTATTGATTGGCAAACACCCTTAGATGAAGCCCGAAGATTATTACATCCCGAAATTGGCATACAAGGAAATATCGACCCCCGCCTTTTATATGCATCAGAAGATGATATATGTAAAACTCTCGAATCGTATAAAGCATTCGGAAGAACCAACCAAAACTGGATTTTCAATCTCGGTCACGGATTTATGCCCGGATTATCTGATGTAAAAGCAAAGTTTATTGTAGATTGGGTGAAGGATACTGATTGGGGACGGTGAGATTTTCCTAAAACGTACCCCCCTATGCTAATTATTTCACCCCCCGTTGGCATATGAAATTAATTAAAATTAGATGTTACGAATGAGATTGTCTTTTATTATTTCATTTTGCATTACAATGTGAGATGTTCATACAATTTCATGAATAATTTCACGACAAGTAAAAGATCATAAAAAAGCATTACTCTCGCAAAATAACTATTACCCTGAGTTCGATATAATTTTTTAGGTTCAGAACGCTTATAAATAGTGAGGTTCAATCAAAAATAATGAAATAATAACGGATTATTTTAAATTATTTTTGAGCTGAAGATTGCTGTTTATAAGCGGGAAAAGTATGCTTTGCATAAAAAACAGTTTTTCTGCGTTAAATTATTTCACAATAGCTCGCTATTATTCAATAATTTGCCTTGATAA
>JAQICB010000105.1 GCA_027858745.1 Bacteroidales bacterium | reverse complement strand
TGTAACTGGAAAATAACAATGTACCATAATTGGCAATTAAGAATGTAGTGTTTTCGGAAAATAAGAATGTACTACTTTCGGAAAATAAGGATGCATGATTCTTTCCTTTTTGAAGTTGGCTCATGAACCAACTTCAAAAAGGAAAATGTTAAGTTTTTAAATTTGTCAGTCATAACAAAAATATGACTGACATGAATAACAAAAATTTAAACAATTGGATTATGTATCACGAATTACACAGACTTTACAGACTTGGATTTAGCAATACAAAAATTGCCAACTTTTTAGTCATGGATGCCAGAACTGTTGGTAAGTATTTAACGATGAATGAGCAAGAATACGAGCACCACCTTGTTCGTATATCTGAGAGAAAAAAGATTTTGTCAGGGTATGAAACATTTGTAGTAAATAAGCTAACCGAATTTCAAGATACTCCTGCTGCACAAATTCATGATTGGTTGAAAGAATGCCATAGTGATTTCCCGGAAGTTTCACCACGAACCGTTTTTAATTTTGTAATGTATGTGCGCCAAAAACACAACATACCATTTGTGCCGGCAGTAAGAGAGTACTTTCCAATAGAAGAGCTTCCTTACGGAGATCAGACACAGGTAGATTTTGGAGATTACAATATGAGGACGTCAAGCGGAAAAAGACAAAAAGTGAAATTTTTCGCTATGGTAATGTCCCGCAGCAGGATGAAATTTGTATGGTTTTTAAACAAACCGTTTACAGCTCAAACCGTTTCACAAGCTCATGAACATTCTTTTAATTTCTTTGGAGGCATACCCAAAACAATTGTTTATGACCAAGACAGGACAATGGTTGTGGATGAAAATCTGGGTGACATTATTCTTACCCATGCATTTAAGCAATACACTAAATCAAGAAGTTTCAACCTTCATTTTTGTCGAAAAGCCGATCCTGAAAGTAAAGGTAAGGTTGAAAATGTTGTTCAATATGTAAAGAAAAACTTCTTATACAACAGGCATTATTCCGATCTGGAAACTCTTAATAATGAAACAATAGCATGGCTTGCAAGAACAGCCAATTATCTACCTCATAACAGTACAAAAAAGAGTCCTGCTACTGAGTTTGAAATAGAGAAGAAGCACCTTGCACCTTATGTTCCCATGGCACTCCAAAATAAAGAGAAGAAAAAATATACACTCAGAAAAGACAATACCATAAATTATAAGAGCAATTTTTATACAGTTCCACAAGGTACATACAGTGCTATAAACACAGATGTTTTAGTTGTTGAAAAGGATGGTTGCATTGAGGTGTATTCAATTAAAAACGAACTTATTACCACTCATAAAATATCTTCATTAAAAGGTAAAATTATTTCCAACACAAATCACCGTAGAGATACTTCCAAAAGTTTAGATGATATGATACAAAAAACTGCAAATAGCTTTACAGATAGCGAATTAGCTGTGAAATATATTCTGAAAATAAAAAATAAAGTGCCTCGATATACTCGCGACCATTTACAAGTTATATTAAAAACTCTATCTAACATAAATAAAGAGACGGCAGATAAGACTTTAAAATTTTGTGTCGAAAATAATATTTTAAATGCTTATGATTGGGAGCATGTTGCACATGTTTTTGTAGAAAAAAAGGAAAGTAACAAAACCATAGAAACCCCTGATATTAAACCCTTAAACGCCATAGCAAATAAGAAAATAAACGAAAGTCCACAGCTTAGCAATATTAATGATTATGAAGATATTATAAACAACTAATCAGCTTATTATGAAAAAATCAGATCAAATAAAAAACTATTGCAGACAATTGAAACTCTCTGCAATAGCAAACAATTTTGACACCATTGTAACCAATGCAGAGAATGATAAAATCAGTTATTTAGAATTTGCCGTAAATATTTTTGAAACACAGATAAACCAGCGTATGGAAATGGATAAAGAAAGACGAAGCCGTCAGGCTAAATTGCCACTAAGCTGCAATCTTAATTCATACGACTACTCAAGCAACAATGGTATCGAAAAACAACAAATGAACCAATTACGTGAACTTGCATGGATGGAGCAGAACTTCAACCTAATACTAATGGGACCCTCGGGCACAGGCAAAACATACATAGCCGCCGGTTTGTGTTTTGATGCGATTGAGAAAGGATATAGAGCCTATTTTAAAACCATGGAGGAGTTAGTGCAAATATTAAAAATGAAAGATATAACCAGAACTGCGTCAACAGAATATAAACGTATCCTGAAATCTCATTTGCTTGTTATTGATGATATTATGATGTTCCCAATTGAAAAACAAGATGCGATTACTTTTTTTAATCTTATAAATGAATTACACAATAAAACTTCACTTATTATAACCACTAATAAATCACCAAAACAGTGGGCTGATATACTAAAAGATGAAGTGCTTACAACAGCTTTATTGGATAGAATTTTACATCGCTGCGAAGTGATAAAATTAACTGGAAATAGTTATCGTATGAAAAATAGAAAAACAATTTTTAATGACTCAAAAAAATAATATAACTTTGAACTAAATTTAACTAAAATCATGCATTCTTATTTGCCATTTTTAATACATTCTTATTTGCCGATTTCATGACATATTTGCTTTCCGGTAACAA
>JAQICB010000084.1 GCA_027858745.1 Bacteroidales bacterium | reverse complement strand
CCCTCTGTAATAATTTCTTCGATAACAATAAGAGTTCCGTTCGTATTATCTAATCCGGGATCATTCGTGTTTGAGGCATATCTAAAATCTGTAGATTGAATGTATCCGTCATTAATTATATGACTTCCTTCCATAACATATATTTCACCAAAAACAATGAGATTCCCAGATGCATAATTTTCTAATTCAGTTTTAAATAAATTTAAATCTTGGTCAACAGTAATAATACCGTAATTATACATCCGTAAAACAGATTGCCCTTCAATATTACCATGAACCAGCATGGCACCTGTTTCATAATTGTATATATTTACATCAAGAGTAATATCTAATCCAACCTCAATATAGCCATAATTATAAATAAATCGTTCGGGATGAGCAGAGGAGATGGTGGTTATTTGATTTCCGACGAATAATTTACCACCATTTTCAACAGTTATGTGCATTCCGGGGTCACCAATATTAATCTCAATATTATTACCAATATTAAGTTCCCCACCATCTTTAATAGTTATATTATCGGCAGACCATTGAGCAAAAAACAAATTATCTTCTATAACAAGAACACCATTTACTTCTAAAGTAGCAAAATTTGCAATAGTTGTTAAATTATTACCGGTAAGTCGTGTTACGGTAATGCCTGTTGGTATTATAACGTCATCTAAGTCTGTTGGTGCAGTGCCACTGTCCCAGGTTGTTCCGTTAGCCCAATCACCATCTGCAACGGCTGTGATTGTCGCTGCCTGTGCGATAAATGAAAAGCATAAAAGTAGAATAAATACAAATACTTGCTGCCTATATAGTTTTTGTGTTTGCATGTGTTGTTTTGGTTTTAATTGTTATAGCAAATATAGAATTATTAATTCTTATTGCAAAAAGAAATATAAAAAATAACAATGTTCACTCTATGTTTTTCGATAAAAAAAACTATTCCTTTGAAAATGAGATGTGTAGTTGTTCTTCTTGTGTGCTATTTTTTTAATTATTCCCATTCAATTGTTGCTGGTGGTTTTGAACTTATATCGTATACCACTCTGTTAACACCGTGTACTTTGTTGATAATTTTATTAGACATTTTTGCCAGAAAATCATATGGTAAGTGAACCCAGTCGGCTGTCATGCCATCGGTTGAGCTTACGGCTCTGAGTGCAACCACATTTTCGTATGTTCGTTCGTCACCCATTACACCAACAGATTGAACAGGCAAAAGCATAACACCTGCCTGCCATACAGAATCATATAAATTATGTTCTTTGAGACCGGTAATGAAAATATCGTCTACTTCTTGTAAGATAGCAACTTTTTCGCGGGTTACTTCTCCAATAATGCGTATTGCAAGTCCCGGTCCCGGAAATGGATGTCTGCCTAAAATATTAGCCGGTATATCTAATGCTTTTCCTACACGACGCACTTCGTCTTTAAATAATAATCGAAGTGGTTCTATAATTTTTAGTTTCATAAAATCGGGTAATCCGCCAACATTATGATGCGATTTTATAGTTGCACTCGGTCCGTTTACCGATATGGATTCTATTACGTCGGGGTAAATAGTTCCTTGGGCTAGCCATGATATACCGGTGAGTTTATGTGCTTCTTGGTCAAATACTTCAATAAAGGTGTTGCCAATTATTTTTCGTTTTGTTTCCGGGTCTGAAACGCCTTCGAGTTTATCTAAAAATTGGTCTTTGGCATCAACGCCAATAACATTTAACCCGAGTACTTTGTATTGTTCTAATACGTGTTCGAATTCGTTTTTTCGTAAAACGCCATTGTCTACAAAAATACACACTAAATTTTTTCTGATTGCTTGATGTAAAAGCATTGCCGCAACACTTGAATCAACACCACCTGAAAGCCCAAGTACAACTTTTTCGTCGCCAACTTGTTTTTGAATGTCGGCAATGGTGCTTTCTATAAAGGAATCGGGTGTCCAGTTTTGTGAACACCGGCAAATTGATACAACAAAATTATCTAATAATTGTTTACCATCGCTTGAATGATACACTTCCGGATGAAATTGAATGCCGTATGTGTTTTCTCCGTGAATATGATATGCAGCAACAGCCACGTCGAAAGTACTGGCTATTATTTCAAAATTAACCGGAAGTTTTGATATGGTATCGCCGTGCGACATCCATACTTGTGAGTTGATAGGAATATCTTTAAATAATGGATTGTTTGAGTCGATAGATTTTATATTTGCTCTGCCATATTCTCTTGTATTTGATGGGGTTATTTCGCTACCATTTATTTTTGCCATTAATTGAGCTCCATAACAAACGCCAAGCACCGGAAGCGAACCAATTATGTGTTCTAAGTCCGGTTGTGGAGCTTCGGTGTCGTTTACGGAAAAAGGACTTCCGGATAATATTACCCCTTTGGTATCTTCTGTAAGTTCCGGAATTGAATGAAAGGGAACGATTTCGCAGTATACGTTTAATTCACGTACTCGTCTTGCTATTAGTTGAGTATATTGTGAGCCGAAGTCAATTATAAGTATTTTTTCCATTGTAAATTTTTCTTTTGTCAAAAATAGTTTTTTCCTCTCTTTTTTTATGTCCTTTTACTTGAAAATAATTAACAATTTGTTGATAAGCACAATTTTTAATCCTTAATTGTGAATTGTGTAATTTAGAAGTTTGTGTCAATCCATTTTACGTCTGTCTGAATTGATGGTTTGCGTATTGAAATCACCTGAAACCCAATATTGTGGTGTGCTATTCTAAA
>JAQICB010000080.1 GCA_027858745.1 Bacteroidales bacterium | reverse complement strand
TTACCACACTAATTCACAATCTGCAAGTACGTGTATATAATATCCTTTTCCCCATGTTAATTCTGTGAGAGAATTCAGTCCTGTTTGATTCGATTTCAAATAAAAACTTTCAAAATCTTTTATTGCTTCAACCTCTGTCCAGATAGATTGAAGTGCACTTTCAACTGTTTTGGTTTCATCGAGCGGATAGCCGATAAGATTCCAACCCTGACGTAATTGAATTGTTGTTGGCGTGCTGAGGGTGGAAAAATTCATATAATTGAGATTTATAATATCGCTTGCTGCAATTTCTATTCTGATTATCTGTTCTCCGGCATTGAGCTGAATATCATCAACAACAACATTTGTCCAGTTTTGCCAATCTCCGGTATTGGGAATAGATATGTTTGATGCAAGAGCGACACCATCGGAATAGAGTGAAAGTTCGCCACCATCACCGTTACCGGAAACCCTCAGTGTTAATTTGTAGGTTTGTGTTTCTGAAACAGTCACAGTATATTCCAACCATTCTCCTTGTGTTGTCCACCCTATATTATAACTGCCATCATCATCAGAACTTGTTTCAATATCTACTGCTTCGTCGGTTCGGTACTCAGCACCTTCGTTTGTTGGTGTATTATCATTATAGGCAACATCTTGTCCACCAATATCAAAATCTTCACATTGTATTATACCGGGAATTTCATGAGCATTGCCTCCATAGGCTGCTTGTTCAACTGGAGGAGTGTCAGATTCTTCATAAACCCGTACATAATCTACTAACATTCGTTGCGGAAAAATGTTGTCGTCTATACCTTCGGTGCCACCCCAGCCACCCCCAACCGCAATATTCAGCAGAAGATGAAAAGGTTTGTCAAACGGCCATTCCTTGTAGGTATTATGTTCGTTATCGAAAGAAAAAACAAGATTTCCATCGCAATAAAATGAAACGTTTTCTGCATTCCATTCTAAACTGTATATATGCCAATTTGTATGAGGATCTGAAATGGTAGTACTGTTTCCTTTATTTGTTCCAATAGAATGATTATATGCTTCAGTATGAATGTTGCAGTGAATGACATTTGGATCGTAACCGACATTTTCCATTATATCCATTTCACCACTACTTGGCCATTCTCCATATTCAGTATCGGTTGACAACATCCAAATAGCCGGCCACATACCTGTTCCTGTAGGAAGAAGAGCTCTCACTTCAACTTTACCATATAACCAATCACCTTTGCCTTGAGTTATTAAACGTGCAGAGGTGTAGTTTTTAGTTTCATCATCGCCTGCCCAGTAGTATTGTTCTCTTCGAGCTTCAATAATAAGATTTCCATCTTCCACCCATGCATTATTATTATCTGCCGGAGTGTAATTTTGAGCCTCGTCATTTCCCCAATCCCAATTATTCCCTTCAGTATCAAAAGACCATTTGGAATTGTCAGGCAAGCCATCAGTATTAAACTCATCGAACCAAACAAGATTCCATTCTTGAGAAAATGAACATATGGAGATACCGGTTAACAAAAGAATGATATAAAGTTTCTTGTTGATAATCATAGTGTTTACTGTTTTGTTAATACTTGCCGGGAAACCTTATGTTTTCCGTATACTCTTTGTAGTATGTATTTTCCACTTGCTAAAGACTGTAAATATGTTTCTGTTTTTTGAACATCTGAAGAGAAAAAAAGTTTTGTCCCGTTAAGGTTATAAATTGAATAATCCGAAGTAATTGAGCTTTCTTTAATAAAAACAGATTCATAAAAAGGATTCGGGTATGCAATTATATCTGTTGATTCAGATTCAGCTATTGAAGTCGCGGGTGGTGGTGTTTCATCATGAAGTTTCAAAACAAGCACATCATTTTCCGCATAGGCATTTGCAGGAATTAAATCGCACAGATTTTCACCAAATGTCCAGTTTGCTTTTGACCATCTGCCTGAATTAAATGTTGAAAAATCGTCAGTCCATTCCAGATTGAATGTTGATTCTGTATCAGTAGCAGTTGAATCGTAGCTGTAATATTTTATATAATCAACATATTGATATGAAGGTAATACAGAAGTATCAAAATATCCTACCCAATTGCTTATATTTGCTGCCCAGTGATTAAAGCGAATGCTCATAGGATGTGTGCAAGAGAGAGCATGTTCTTTTTCTGTTCGTATTAATATATCGTCGACATACCAAGAAATAGAATCAGGTGTCCATTCAACAATAAATGTATGAAAATCTTCAGACAGGTCAAACCCCATAGAATGATGTTCTTCGGTCATAAGTTTGGTCCCTTCTACTTTTTCTATAATAACATTTGTTTGAAAATCAGATGTGTTTTTGCCAAAAATCTCAATATCAATTTCTTCCCATAATGTAGAACTTTGTTCCGAATTATTTCTGTACAAAAAGAAAGTTGATAACTGTCCGCTTCCTTTAGCAGCTTTAATTCTCATTTCAAATTTACCATATAAATAAGATTCATTTGAATATATTTCTGCTCCTTTGTAATCTTTTGCAGATAAAAAAAGTGAGAGAATACACAATGTTGTTGTGAAAAATACTTTCATATAAAATTTAATTTATTTATTTACAAATATATAAATTAAATTTACTACCACACTAATTCACAATCAGCATTTACTTGTATAAGATACCCTTTGCCGGGTTCAAAATCAGTAATACTGCTTATAGAACCCCCTGATTCTATAAATCCTTCAAAATTTTTAACATATTCTACTTTGTCCGAAATTTGAGTAATAACTGTTGCAATATCTTTGGTTTCGCTATATGGAAACCCTATTAAATTCCAGCCTTTTTTTAGTTGAACACTCTCTGTTGATGTTGGGGTGCCGGTTTTAGAAATAGTTTGTGCAGACATAACATATACTAAATATCCTTTTCCACCAACAATTGTATCAAGACTATTAAGTTCTTGTATGTTTTCAGTTGAATAAAAACCATCTGCTGTTTTAATTGTATAGCTCACCGGTACCAAATTCTTTATTTCATTCTCCTTAGGATCTATATAAAAAGAAATTAAATTCCATCCCTGAGACAATTCAATAGTTTGGTTTTGTTGTGAAGAAGATGTTACAAATTTTGATAATAATCTTAGATAACCAACCTGATAACCACAACTGTTTTCAGTAACCGACCAACTGTTTAAAGGCCATCCGCTATTAAAATCTCTATATGATTTTTGATCTGGTTGATTTTTGGGTGGTTCAATAGATATTTCATAACATAAATTATTGTTTTGTGTACTTCCGCACGTGCCGTTCGGACAACATCCGTCCCAGTCGTAGCTCGGATTTGGACCACCTACAAGGAAACCGGGAGCGGGTCCGTATGTTGAATTTTCAGTATTATCCCACAGAGGACTTTTATCTTTAAACCACGAATGATAAAACTCCGCAACACTGTTCTCCGCTCCATATTTAGACATATTTGACAGGTAGCATTTGTTTAAAGGGTTTGCACCATGAATGTAATGTATATATGCTTCGCTAATATGAGGGATTTCATCGTTTCTGTTTGTATTCGTATTATACAATAAGGCACTATAAAACATACTTCCTTGTAGCATTTTAATATTATTACTTCCCCAGGTGTATGATTCTATGTCTGCCTGATAAGGGTCTTTTTCTGAATCAACTGCTCCAAATTGATTATCTCCTGACATTGCCGATGAATATCTTGATATAATTTCAGAAACAACAGAAGGTGAAGCTCCTTGAATATTTGTGTAATATAGAAGGATATCTTGATTTTCGGCCTGATAAGGAAATACATACCACCATTGCATCATATTCACATCTAAATAATTTGATTCAAAAAAGGTTTTGTATGTTTCATTACCGGTAATTTCAAATAAGTGTGCAGCTGCGTTCATTTTTTTACAGAATCTACCGTAATCATCAGTTTCTTGTTGTCCGGCAGCTAAACCTGATGTGCCGTAGTCACCGTCGTTATTATAAAAAAGCACTGAAGGGTTCGCATTTGCCCAATTCCATGCGTTTATCGCAGCTGTTTCTAAAGTGTTTGCGTATGCATCATTACCGAGAGCTCTATATATTTTTGAACCATAAGCATAGGTTGCAGCACACGATAATGTTGCAGAAGTGCTTGGTCCACCCCAAAGACTTTGCCCTGTAGCTGATGATGGTGGAGAAGCACTTTCTTCTCCAACAACAGCTATACACGAGCCATTTGAAAATTGCAATCGAAGTAAATGATCTAATCCATATTTTGCTTCATCTAAAATATCAGGAATGCCATTTCCCGATTCAGGAATCTTAAAATCGTCTGTCCATGCACTCGGATTTTCTTCATACATTGTAAACATTGCATTAATGTATCCGGCAGTCCAACTAGTATATTTATTTTCATCTCCTGCATCATACCATCCTCCGCGAACATCTTTTTCGGTACTTGCGTCGTTGGTTTTCCCCCATTCTCTACATTGAGTATCCTGCAAATTCCCCATATGACTTGCACCATCTTCCCAGCCAATATCGGCATATGGTGTTTGTTTTGTAAATCCAAAGCGTTGATAATAAAAGGTTTTGAAAGTCTGAATAAGTATGTCTTTATATACGTTTTCTTGTATGGTAAATGTATAAGATTTTACATTGTTTTGTACATCTAATACGTAGTATTCGCCTTCGGTTGTATATGTCGTAAAATCGAACCACCACACTTTATCACCGGATGTAGTATCTTCCGCTCCTCCATTCCAAACTTGGATAGAACCGGTGAAAACTAGTTGGCTCGTTGTTGTATTTACCAAAGCATATGTGTTGCCGGGAGTGAAAGATTCACCCGCGTCATAACCAGTCTGAGGGTCACGAATAAAGGCCGTTTTTCGTGATTGTGGCAAATAACCAAATTGGTCAACAACTATAAAATTTGACTGTGTTTGTGCCCATAATGAAATAGGGAGACTTAACAATAATAATAAGCGTACGATGTTCATTTTATTAAAATATTAAAATATTAAAGTACTAAAGTACTAAAAGTATTAATTATTTCCATATTAATTCACAATTATCATTTACTTGTATATAATATCCTTTTCCCCATGATAATTCTGTAAGTGAATTAAGTTCTGCCTGATTTGATTTCAAATAAAAATCTTCAAAATCTTTTATTGCTTCAACTTCTGTCCATATTGATTCAAGTGCTGTTTCAATAGTTTTGATTTCGCTGAGCGGGTAGCCAATAAGATTCCAGCCTTCATGTAATTGAATAGAAGTTGGCGTACTATTTTGAATAGAGAAACTCATATAATTCAGATTTACATAATCATTGTCACCAATA
>JAQICB010000076.1 GCA_027858745.1 Bacteroidales bacterium | reverse complement strand
TTTTTCGCTTATAAACACCCATCTTTAGCTCAAAAATAATTTAAAATAACCCGTTATTATTTCATTATTTTTGATTGAACCTCACTATTTATAAGCGTTCTGAACCTAAAAAATTATATAGAACTCAGGTTTGAATAAAGATTTTCAATACTTAAAAATCACGTAGAACTCATAAGTCCATCTCCTCAAATTATTAAGTGAGCAAAAAAAACCGCTTGAAATCAAGCAGGTTTTTTTGAAAATATTGAAATCTGTTTATTTATACCAAAGCATTGCCGGTCATCGTTTCCGGTTGTGGTATTTCCATTAATTTAAGAATGGTTGGTGCAATGTCAGCCAAACGACCATCTTTAATTTTAGAGTAATTGTTTGAAACTAAAATTGACGGAACAAGGTTTGTTGTGTGTGCCGTGTTTGCTGAACCATCATTATTTACCGCAAATTCTGCATTTCCATGATCTGCAATTATTAGAATATCATAATCTTGTTTTTGTGCAGCTGTCACTACTTTTTCTACACAGGAATCAACGGTTTGAACAGCTTTTTGAATAGCCTCATAAATACCGGTATGACCGACCATATCGCCATTTGCGAAGTTGAGACAAATAAAGTCTGTTTTTCCCTCTTCGATTTTTGGAACAATTGCGTCAGCAACTTCTGGAGCACTCATTTCGGGCTGCAAGTCGTATGTTGCAACTTTGGGTGAGTTTATCAAAATTCTCGTTTCACCTTCGAATTCTTTTTCTTGTCCGCCCGAAAAGAAAAAGGTAACGTGGGCATATTTTTCTGTTTCGGCAATACGAATTTGTGATTTTCCTGCTTTCGAAATAGTTTCACCTAATGTGTAGGTAAGGTTGTCTTTGTCGTAAACAATGTGAATGTTTTTGAAAGAATCATCGTATCGAGTCATGGTAAGATAATGCAGGTCTAATTTTTTCATATTATATTCCGGCATATCTTCTTGCGTAAGAACAGTTGTTATTTCACGTAGACGGTCTGTTCTGAAGTTATAACAAATAACGACGTCGCCTTGTTCTATTTGTGCAATTGGATTGCCCTTGTCGTCAACACACACCGTTGGTTTAATAAATTCATCGGTTACTTCTTCATTGTATGAATCCTGAACAGCTTGTACCGGGTCGGTTACTTTTTTCCCTTGTGCGTTAACCATGAGGTGGTATGATTCAGCAATTCGTTCCCATCGTTTGTCACGATCCATTCCGTAGTAACGTCCAATAATACTGGCAACTTTTCCGTTTGATTGCGATAAATGAGATTGTAAATCTTTCATGTACCCAAGACCACTTCTCGGATCGGTATCACGACCATCCATAAGGCAATGCATGAAAACATCGGAAACACCGAATTCTTTTGCCATATCACATAATTTATATGCATGATGGTTCATTGAGTGTACGCCGGCATCGGATAATAAACCTATTAAATGAACTTTTTTACCTTCTTTTTTTGCATATGTATATGCTTCTACAAGCGTAGGGTTTTGTGAAATTGAATTATCTTCCACCGCTTTGTTAATTTTAACCAAATCTTGAAAAATTACTCGTCCCGCACCAATGTTTAGATGACCAACTTCTGAATTTCCCATCACACCCTCAGGCAAGCCAACATCTTCGCCCGAAGTACTAACTGTAGCGTGTGGATGTTTTTGCATTAATGAATCTATGAACGGTGTTGGTGTATTTTCAATAACATTTGAATTGTCATGTTTTCCTATTCCCCAACCATCTAAAATAATTAAAAAAGCTTTTTTATTCATCGAATTGTATTTTTAAAATGTATACTTACTTTATATATGAGACATATTTTTTTGTACTCACTTGCAAAAATATAATAATATATTAAATTTTTCATGTCTTCCCCCCAATCATTTCATCACAAAATTGTATGATTTACCTTGTGTTCGGTTTTGAAATGAGGTGATGGAAAAGTGGAGAGAAAAGGATATATTGAGTGTTTTATTGCGCGGACTGAATAATAATGTTCAAAAAGAGTCATTCATTACTACTTTTTTTATATTTTTGACAATATGAAACGATTGGTATTTTTACTTTTTTTCTGGAGCATCTTTTTTTCTTCTTTTGCTCAAAAAGCATTGCAAGACGCTCATGATGCGTTTGATTCATATGAATACACCGAAGCAATAACACTTTATAAAAGTGTATTCCATAATGTGGAAGATGATGTTGAAAGTCAGGCACTTGTTGCCTACAGGATAGGGTATTGTTATTATAAAATTTCTCAACCCAAACATGCAGAATTGTGGCTTACTAAAGCAATTGAATTGCAAATAGATAACCCCTTGGTTTTTTTATATACTGCCGATGTTCAGCGTATGAATGAAAAGTTTGATGAAGCAATGCAGAATTATGAACGGTATTCTATGTATATGCCTCATGATAATCGTGGGAGCAAAGGTGTTGAGTCATGCAAATTAGCACAAGAATGGATGAAGAATCCTACCGAGTATATTGTAACTAATCATGCTTTTGTGAATTCCGAACATATGGATTATTGTCCGTTTTTTTTTAATGTTAAAGGACGAAAAGGAATTTATTTTTCTTCCACTGTTCCCGATGCTTTGGGTGATGAAATACATGGTGGAACAGGACAAAGTTTTGCGGATATTTTTGTTTCGTACGAAGATGAAAAGCATGCATGGACTTTTCCGAAACCAATTTCACAGAATATAAATACAATATACGAAGAAGGATGTGCTTCGGTAATGACCGATAATACGGCAATGTTTTATACCTCATGTCAATCTGAAGAGAAAAAAGCAGTACCCTGTCGTATTTATTATGCGAAAAAGACCGGTAGTGATTGGGGAAATGGTGAATTGTTGCGGATTTCAGATATTAAACGAGATGCATATGATTATGCACATCCATCAATTTCGGGTGATGGAAAGACCATATATTTCACTTCTAACAGAGAAGGTGGTTATGGTGGGTATGATATATGGTATGTAACACGCGAAAGTGTAAATGCTCCATGGGAAAAAATTCGTAATGCGGGTGGTATTATTAATACTCCCGGGAATGAAATGTTTCCATTTCTCAGATTGGATAATACCTTATTTTTTGCTTCGGACGGACATTTAGGTATGGGTGGTTTGGATATATATCGGGTAAATAGTGATGCGAAAGGACGAGATTATGTCTTGAATATGTTGTATCCAATTAATTCAACATCCGATGATTATGGTATTACCTTTTATGAAAATATGGAAGAAGGTTTTATTACTTCAAATCGTAAAGGCTCGCAAGGATATGATGATATTTATCACTTTAAATTACCCATACGTCATTTTACCTTAATCGGAACGGTGAAAAATGAAATGACTGAAGAACCAATTCCGTTTGCAAATGTACGATTAATAGGAAGTGACGGGTCTTCTATAGAAACAAATGCAGATGCAAAAGGGCGATATTCTTTTGAATTAAACCCACAAACAAATTATGTGATTTTGGCTTTGCATGACGGTTTTTTGAATTCGAAATACAAAATTTCCACCTATGGTTTGCAAAAAGATAAAGAGTTTGAAATAACCATGTATATGACCAAAATTGATATTCCGGTTGAAATACCAAATATATTATATGATGTAAACAGATGGGAATTACGTCCGGAATCGATAGTTTCCTTAGAAAAATTATTGGAAATACTTCGCGACAATCCCCATATTGTGATTGAGTTAAGTTCACACACCGATCATCGAGTAGGAGCAATGAGTAATGAGGAATTGTCGCAACGCCGAGCACAATCGGTAGTGAATTTTTTAATAGCCAAAGGTATTGATTCGAAGCGATTATATCCGAAAGGATATGGTGCGACACGACCGAAAAAAATCGATTTGCGGTATTCTGAACTTTATAGTATTCTGAAAATGGGCGATGTGTTAACACCTGAATTTATTCAAACACTCCAACCTGCACAGCGACAAATTGCATATCAGATAAACAGACGCACCGAGTTTCGAGTTCTTGCGACGGATTATTCTGAATAATGGTTGTCGGTGATCGCTTATTGGATATCACTTGTAGAGTTGTCGGTGATTGGTTATAGATTCCCCATGTAAACTTCTTTACACGTTTTTTTTTATGATTATTTTTCATTTTCGAATGATTGTTTATTTTTTTTACTACTTTTGCTTCTTGGAAAGTAAAACTTTTTTTTAAATATAATTAAAATAATGGAAAACAAATCTAAATCAACTTCTTCTCCTTTTCAGAAGTTTGCCTGGTCTTTTGGCGGTGTGGCTGAGAATCTTTCGATGAATGTTTTGCCAACACTCGTATATCAAATTTTTCAAATTGGTATGGGAATTAGTCCTTTTGTAATTGGTCTTGCTATGAGTGCATCCAAATTTATTGAAGGTTTTTCTGATACATATTTTGGTAGTTTAAGTGATAATACTCGTTCCAAATATGGTCGACGTCGTCCGTGGATTATTGTAGGTTCGATATTGGTGTCTATTGTATTTATTGCAATATGGTTAACCCCGAGGGGGCTTGAGGATATCAATGTTTTTGGCTTTACAATTGGTGGCGGTATTTTACAAGCAGCGTATTTTGTGGGAATAGTATCTGTTTTCTATATTGTACTTGCCATATGGCAAATGCCCTTTGCAGCTCTTGGTTTGGAGATGGAAACAGATTATTCTGAGCGAACTAAAATTCAAACATATAAACAAATATTCTCGTATTTAGTCGGAATCGTTATAGGTTCTCTTTATTTAATTACGCAAATGCGTGAGCTTTGGGGAGGTGATGAGGTTGTTGGTGCCAGATATGTTGGGTTAATTATTGGTGGAATTATATTAATTTCCGGTATTTTTCCTGGTTTGTTTTGTCGAGAGCATCCGAATGCTAAAGTACAAAAACAGAAAAAAGTTCCGTTTTGGCCTTCGTTACAAGAAACCTTCAAATCGAAACCATTTATTCTCGTAATGACTTCGTTATTTTTTGTTTTTTTCGGACTGTTTTTCATGTTGCCTTTACTTGGGTATATTTCTATGTATCACGTGTGTACCGATGGTATTCATGTGGTTTTGGATTGGTCGTGGAAAGAGCCTTTTACATTTGTAATTCAAGAAAAATTTCTGACACATAAAGAATTGGCAGGGTATCTTGGCTTTTACACAGCGGTGTTTCAACCAACAACTCAAATTTTAGCAGTAATTGTGGTTAACCGTGTTGCTCATTTGTTTGATAAACGATCAATTCTTATTACCGGTGCTATAGTTACTATTATTGGATATCTTTCAAGCTGGATACTATTTACACCTAGTAATTACTTTTTAGGTATATTACCGCCGGTAATTATTAATATCGGTCTTGCTGCATGTTGGCCATTAATTGGTGCCTTTACTGCCGATGTGTGCGATTATGATGAGTTGCGCACCGGTGCACGTCGAGAAGGTATTTATTCTGCTGTTTCCGGTTTCTTAATCAAATTAGCAATTGCTGTTGTTACAATTATTGCCTCAGGTGTTCTTATGTGGGTAGGAATTGAAGGAGCAAATCCAATTATTACCGTTGAAAAACTGATAAATATTCGTACATTATATTTGATAGTTCCTACTATTGCAATGTGTATGACAATATTCTTTATTTGGAAATATCCTCTTTCAAAAGAACGAGTTAATGAAATACAAGCTGAATTGGCAATTAAACGTGAATCTTATTAAATATAAACATATGAAACATACATTCAAATATATTGGTATTATTATGTTAGCAGGGATGTTTTTTGCATCATGCGACCCGGAACCGGTTAATGACAAGGAGTTGATTGAAAAACAATTGAAGTTGACTTTGGATCAAGTACTCAATCATTCTATTGCATATGACACTGTTTCTGATATTGAAGGTAATGAGTATAAAACTATTGTTGTAGGTAATTATGAGTGGTTTGCTCAAAATTTACAAACTACGAAATTGAACGATGGCACACCAATTAAAAACATTGTTGAAGCTAAAGAATGGACAAATGCTTCAGAGCCTGCATATGCAAGTTATCAAAACACGAAAAAAACGTCGGTGCATGGTCTATTGTATAATTATAAAGTTGTAGAAACAGGAAAAGTGTGTCCCGAAGGTTGGGAGGTTCCTAATGATAGTATTTGGTTTGATCTCACGAAGAAATTTACCGGAAAAGACACTGCAGGTGTGTATATGAAATCTCCAAAAGTTTGGTATGATGACCAACTTGCAAATAATAAAAGTGGGTTTTCTGCGGTACCGTCAGGTATGAAAGAGAAAAACGGAAAGTTCTATGTTATGGGAGAGAACGCTTTTTGGTGGTCAGATACTCGTCATAATATTGAAAATGCAAGATATTTTTATATTGATAAGAACACGAGTCTTAATAGCAGCCATATGTTTCGAGAGTTTGGTTTAAGTATTCGATGTGTGAGAAAAAAATAAGATATTACTATCACTTAGGATAATTAAAAACAAGAAATTTTTTTCTTGTTTTTTTTGTGACTATAGATTGTGAAAGTCAAATAAATAGCTATATTTGTGAAAATATTATTAGTAAATACACATCACTATTAATGAGAGTAAGTTTTATTATTTTTTTAGGAATTTTGTTGTTATTTTTTTCTTGTACAACAACAAGTGAAAAAAATGGTAACACTTTGCAAATTCAAATTCTCGAATCCCATTCAGAACAAGTATCTTTATTCGGTTTTTTAGGAGATAATCAGATTTTTATAGATAGTATTTCTGTTGTTGACAACAAAATATCATATCCCATTTCAAAAACGTGCAATCCCGGACTATACCGAATTGTTTTCGATAACTCAATTTCTTTTGATTTTATTTATAATCGTGAAGATGTCGTGCTTGAATTGAACCCGGAAGATATTTCCTCAAGTTTTAAGGTGGTTTCTTCTCATGAAAACACCTTATTGTATGATTTCTTTTTTGCATTACAACATGTGCAAAGAAAGTTAGCTGAAGGTAACCGTGCTGAATCAGAAACACGAATTTCGGATACGCTTATTCAAGAGTATAAAACGTTGTTTACTGACTTTCTTTCTAAAGATTCGACTACGTTGGCACATTCCATAATTCAACTTTTATATGTCCCTGATTACGAGTTTTTTTCAATATTACATCCAACATTACATAAAAGTAAGAAGGAGTATTTGTCTGAATATTTTTTCAAACAAAGAGAATTGACCGATGAGCGTTTATTAGCGACCCCATATTTGTATGTCGTATTGAATAATTATTTGCAATCCTGTGATTCTTCCTTTATGATTGAAGGATTACAGAATATTCACACTGCAGCACAGAGCAATAACCAGATAGATAAATTTGCACATAGTTTTTTGTATGAATATGTGTATAATAAACAGAATTCCAGATTATTTTCTCAATATCTGAGACAAACATATAATAATTCTGTATGTGAATTGGATTATGATGATGTCTCAGATTTTTTCTCATACCCGTTTTTGTCGTATGGTATGGAAGCGTATCCGGTGCCATCAGTTGATTTTGCAGATAACAATGTAAGCGTACTTCTGTTTACCGATTCTTTATGTCCGGCTCATGATTCTGTTAATCAGATAGTGTCTGTTCACGAGAAAGGCTTACAGTCAAATGGGGTTGATGTGGTCACAATAAGTTCACAGAATAGTGAGGCTTTTGAGAAATTAGCACGACAGTATTCAGTTGTGTGTGTGCCTTCTGTAATCCTTATTGATTCCAATGGGCTTGTTCAGGGGCGAATGTATGGAAAAGAATTTTCAGCTGAATATATTGTACAATTATTTAAAACTTTTTATAAACCTTAATTATTAACTTAAATTCTAACTATTATGATTAAAAATGCATTAATTATTGTTGGAGTTGCTGTCGTGATGATGACTTCATGTGTTGTTTCACAGTCATATCAATTGACAGGAAATCCAATGGGAAAAAAATCTGGTGAAGCCAGCACAAACATCTTCGGAACTGGTGATTACAGTATTAAAACAGCAGCAAACAAAGGAAACATCAACAAAATCGGTGCTGTTGAGATTACGGTTAAAACCTATATATTTGGTTTTAAAACCACAACTAAAGTTTATGGCGAATAATATTAAAAATCATTAATTATGAAAAAAATTATACTAAAAAGTGCTATTATTATAGCTGTAGTTGCATTATTAAGTTCATGCACTGTAACATTACCGGTTGCTGTTTCTGAAGCACCTATTGGTAACAAACGTGGAGTTTCTGAATCTGTCGTTGTTTTAGGGTTACACCTTAATAATGATTTTGGTATTAAAGATGCTGCAAAAAACGGAAAAATTACCGGAGCAATTGCAACAGTTGATAAATCAACAACAGATTTTATTTTAGTTCAAAAAGTAGAGTTAATTGTAACTGCTGCTGAATAACCTTTAAAAACTACTATTATGAGAAAATTATTATTAACTATAGGAGCTGCAGCTCTATTCGCATTAAGTTCATGTACAGTTTCGTATCCTGGATTTGCAACTAGTAATCCAGTAGGTTCAAAAGTTGGTGTAGCAGAGCGTACAATCATTTTATTTTTCGCTTTTGGTCATACAAATTTGGGAATTGAACAAGCTGCTAAAAATGGCGGTATTACAAAAGTTGCAACAGTTGATACTTCTATTGCAGGAGGTCTGTTTTCAGTAACATATAAAACAACTGTAACTGGAGAATAGTATTTATTTTCAGTTTACATATATAAAATGAAGAGGATATTAGAAATAATATCCTCTTTTTTTTATATTCCACTTATGAATTATTAATCAGGTTATTAATTTAGATGAAATACTCCTGAATTATTTTTGAAATCTGTAAATAATTATATATTTGGAGAAATATATAATATGAATGAAATGAATTATTTATTTGATGTCTTGGCGTATCCTTTTTTTACGGTACTGCTCATAATTGTTTTGCTTGTTTTTAATAATCTTATTTTCAATAAATTATCTCATACGGTTTCAAATATCAAACTGATTAAAAGATCTATTTCTTTTCTTATACTCATTGTAGGTATATTGATATTTATTTTTTCATTGCCGGTTGATAAAAGTATAAAGGGACAGATAATTAGTTTTCTCGCAGTAATTATTAGTGCAGGTATTGCCCTTAGTTCAACAACCTTACTTGGTAATTTAATAGCAGGAGTGATGAATAATTCTATGGGTAGATTTCGAAATGGCGATTTAATTAATATCGATAATTATTACGGCAGAGTTACTCATAAAAGTATTTTTCATACCGAAATCCAGTTGGAAGATAGTAATTTAATAACAATTCCCAATTTGTATATTGCATCTAATCCGGTTAAATTAATTCGTAAAAACAACACGGTTGTATCAACTTCTGTGTCTTTAGGATATGATGTATCGAGAGAAGTGGTCGAGAAAGTTCTTAAAGATGCTGCCGAGAAAACCGGGTTAAAAGACCCTTATGTGTATATTACCGATTTAGGAGATTTTTCGGTGGTGTATAAAATTCACGGTTTTTTAGAAGACAGTACAGCGTTTTTTAGTTCAGCTTCACGCTTAAATGTGAATGTAATGGATGGTTTACATGCTCATAATGTTGAGATTGTTTCTCCAACCTTTATGAATCAACGAAGGGTTGATGATACAGTTTTTATTTCTCAAGTTTCTACAAAACAAGACAATACACAGGAAGATGAAATCTTACCTGAAGAATTAATATTCGATGAAGCTATGGAGTCTGCCAAGTTGGAAAAAAAGAAAGATTTTTTGTTGTCGCTGGATAAAAAATTACGAGAATATAAGAAGCTATTGAAACAAAGCAAAGATAAAGAAGAGGAGGCTCGATTTGAATTGTCAGTACAAAGGATGGAAGAGGTGCAGAAGAAAATTCAACAGTCAATAGCTGAGGCTCACAAGGAAAAAGAGTGATTTTTTTTTTTGATTTCGTTTATATATATATAATTTTGCAATTATTAGATGTTTAATTGAAAAAGTATTGTGTAACTCATTTATTAATAATGAGTTTTTTTTATATATGGTTACTGATATTTTTAGAAAAGATAAAATGATTATCCGTGTTTGTACCTAAATTCATTTTTATTACTAACAGCAGCCACTAAAAGCCTACCAAATAAGACTTCTTTAAAGTATCTGCGATTGAACTTATAACAGAATTCATCCAGATATGATTGTAAAAACTCCGGTTTCATATTGTGGTAGCTATTCAAGAGTTGACGTTTTGCATTACTTATAGCA
>JAQICB010000019.1 GCA_027858745.1 Bacteroidales bacterium | reverse complement strand
CACTACAATCAGGGTTTCAAATACACTATATCTGGTTATCAGGCGTTTAAGATTTTTAAAGGTGCATTTTAGGCCAAAATAAATTGTTTTTTGCTTTTTTCCTTACAAGTTGGGTTAATTGATTTATTATCAATGCTCCCTTCATTATCGGCGAGATACGTGTAATTTTCATACAACAATCACAGTTGTGTCTGTTAATAGTTCTTATCATAGATGTTTCATATTTTTTATTTTGTCAAACTATTTTAAGAATGTATATTTGTGGAAATTTTTTTAATTTAAACTCATTATATGGAAGGTTATTCACTTTCGCATTTGAAAGAACTTGAAGCAGAAGCTATTCACATTATTCGTGAAGTTGCGGCAGAATTTGAAAATCCGGTAATGCTCTATTCCATTGGAAAAGATTCATCTGTAATGGTGAGACTTGCGGAAAAAGCTTTTTACCCGGGCAAAGTTCCGTTTCCTCTTATGCACATTGACTCAAAATGGAAATTCAAAGAAATGGTTGAATTTCGAAATGCCTATGCAAAAGAACACAATTGGAATTTAATTGTAGAATACAACAAAGAAGGTTTTGAAGCTGGTGTCGGGCCATTTACCCACGGAAGTAAAGTTCATACTGACATAATGAAAACACAGGCTTTATTGGCTTCTTTAAGCAAACATAAATTTGATGCTGCTTTTGGTGGTGCTCGAAGAGACGAAGAAAAATCACGAGCCAAAGAACGTATTTTCTCGTTTCGTGACAAATATCATCAATGGGATCCGAAAAACCAACGTCCAGAATTGTGGGACACATATAACACAAGAGTTCACAAAGGCGAATCAATTCGCGTATTCCCTATTTCAAACTGGACAGAATTGGACGTTTGGCAATATATTCGATTAGAAAAAATCCCTATTGTTCCTCTCTATTATGCAAAAGAACGTCCTATTGTTGAAGTAGACGGGAATCTTATTATGGCAGACGACGACAGAATGCCACAAGAATTACGCGACAAAGCTCAGATGCGTAAAGTACGGTTTCGTACCTTAGGTTGTTATCCGCTTACAGGTGCGGTAGATTCCTCAGCAGAAACTATTGAAGAAATTGTTGAAGAAATGATGACGGTGAAAGTTTCGGAACGTACTACACGTGTTATTGATTTTGACCAAGACGGTAGTATGGAACAAAAGAAACGAGAAGGATATTTTTAATCTCCCTTTCTGTTTGAGCTTTTTTAACTTACAAAATAATATTGAATTGATATGGACAATACTATAGATATAGAAGAATTTTTAAATCGTGACGAAAAAAAAGACTTACTTCGTTTTTTAACATGCGGTTCGGTTGATGATGGTAAATCGACACTAATCGGTCGATTAATGTTTGACAGTAAAACGCTGTACGAAGATCAATTGGCAACTCTCGAACGAGACAGCAAGCGTGTGGGACATGCCGGTGAAGATATTGACTACGCGCTCCTACTCGATGGTCTTAAAGCTGAACGAGAACAAGGAATTACGATTGATGTTGCATATCGCTATTTTGCAACAAACCGTCGAAAATTCATTATCGCTGATACTCCGGGGCACGAACAGTATACGCGAAATATGGTTACGGGTGCGTCTACTTCAAATCTTGCTATTGTTCTTATTGATGCAACAAAAGGGGTAATTACACAAACCCGACGACATACATTTTTAGTATCACTTCTCGGTATAAAACACGTTGTGCTTGCCGTAAACAAAATGGACTTAGTTGATTACAGCGAAGATGTTTTTAGAACTATTTGTGAAGATTATAAAAACTTTGTGAGTCAATTAAATATTCCTGATATTGAATTTATACCTATATCTGCTCTTAAAGGAGATAATGTGGTAGACAACACAGAAAATATGTCTTGGTATAAAGGAAAAAGCATGCTCAATTTCTTAGAAAGTGTTCACATTAACAGCGACCGAAATTTCGATGATTTTCGCTATCCTGTTCAGTACGTTTCACGACCTGACAGAGATTTTCGCGGTTTTTGTGCACGTATAGTTTCGGGTGTTGTTTCGAAAGGCGATACTGTTATGGTATTACCATCGAAAAAAACCTCAAAAGTATCCTCAATTGTAACATACGACGAGCAACTTGATAAAGCTTTTCCTCCTCAATCGGTAACAATTACGCTGGAAGATGAAATTGATATTTCACGCGGAGAAATGTTGGTACACCCGGATAATCTGCCACATATTGAACGTCAGTTTGAAGCAATGTTGGTATGGATGGATGAAAAAGCAATGAATCCACACGGGGAATTTTATATCAAACATAACACAAATACAACAAAAGCTCGTTTCGATAAAATTAGGAATAAAGTTGACGTTAACACACTCGAAAAATCAGATGAAATATCTCATTTAGAATTAAATGAAATCGGACGTGTTGTTATTACAACCGTAAAACCTTTATTTTTTGATGCATACAAAAAGAATAAGAATACTGGTTCGTTTATTCTAATTGACCCCATAACCAACAACACATGTGCTGTTGGTATAATTCTCGACAAAATACATGCTGACAGTTTACCACATAAAATCACCGATGCAGAAAGAAGTCAAATAAATAAAGGTATTGGTCTTATCAATATCGACGAATATAAACAACGGTATAACCAAAAAGGTGAAACAATCTGGATTACAGGCTTACACGGTTCCGGTAAAAATGATTTAGCATATAAGCTCGAAAAATTACTATTCACACAAGGTGCTACTGTTGTGTTACTTGATGGAAGTTCGGTGCGAAGCGGATTATCAAGAGAATTGGATTATTCACCCGCTGACCGAGCAGAAAATCTTCGTCGAGTTGCCGAAATGAGTAAAATATTAAACGATCAAGGTATTATAACAATATGCTCATTTATTTCGGGCGACAACACTGTTCGTGAGCAAATTGCAGAGATAATCGGAGAAGATAGATTTAACCTCGTTTATATGAGTGCTGATTTAGAATTCTGTCGGAGCAACAAACCGGATTTATATAATTTGGCAGACGATAAACGTATTTCAAATTTACCGGGTGTTGATTGCAATTATGATATTCCAAAAAAATCGAATATCGTGTGCAATCCGAGAGAAAATGACACAAACAGCATGACTATATTAGATTATCTTGCTAAAAAAGGTATTTTTCCTGTGCAATAAATAATTACTATTTTTATTGTATGCCTTAAGACATATATGGGTTTGGACTATAATGCTCACCCCTAACCGGGGTTTGAAGGATATTGATATCTGATTTTTCTCGAATCATGACATCCCTCCGAGATTAAATTGTTTTTGTTCATTATTGCAAATTCAATACTAAGTTCGTATTCATATATCCTAAATTCAACTAATAAATGCAACTTTTTCATTTAAAAATTCAATATTAGGCAACTTATCTCCACTAAGTTCTATATTATATAATGACAAATATTTATCTAATAATGTAGAAATATATATTTTAATATTAAACAAAGCGGAAAATAATCCCAGCTTTTCCCAAAACAACAAGTCATAGTTTCAATTTGTAATTTTTTTAAAAAAGCCAAAATCTGTATTTGCAGATTCTTTATATACTAAATTATAAAAATCTACAAATAAATATAGTGTAATTTCATTAATGGATCTTATATGCATTATTTTGCTTTAATTGTTTTTTTTATTAAATTCACTTTTGCATAAAGATGCAATATAATGAAAATAATTGAAATGATATTGGTGGATTTTTTGGTGGACTATAAAAATCGGGGTTATTTAAATACTTGGTTTTTAAATCATTAAACATATATATTCGAATCCTTGCGGGACAACTTTAAAATATACTGTTTTTATGAAAAGCCCTGAAAAATCAACCTTTCGGGGCTTTTTTATTTCCTAACTTTGTTTGCATAAAAAGTTAGGAAGTCCAGTGTCATTGCACACAAATATACATCATTTTCTTTTTTTTCTACAGCAAGAAAAAGGAGTATCAGTAAATCCGGTGGGATTACAAAAACGATTTCCAAATGTTGTTTTACATGAACATATAATTATGCCCAATCACATACACAGAATTATTAAAATTGTCCCCGTAGGGGCGACCCTTGTGGTCGCCCATGATAATAATGGGCAACCATCATAATGAAAACATGGTCATCCATAATAATGAAAACGTGATCGTCCGTGAAATTAAAAATATGGGTAACCATGACAATAAAAATATTTTCACCCATGATAATAATGGGCAACCACAAGGGATTGCCCCTACGATTACCATTGGAAATATTTTTGGGGCATTTAAATCAATAACAACAAACGCATATATTTGCGGGGTAAAAACCAACCATTGGGAATCGTTTAATGGAAAATTATGGCAACGAAATTATTATGAACACATAATCCGAACCAAACAATCATATAACCGTATTTCCGAATATATTATACAAAA
>JAQICB010000035.1 GCA_027858745.1 Bacteroidales bacterium | reverse complement strand
ATTACAATTATCAAAATCTGTTGCTCCAACAAATGCAACGGATAAAACTGTTACGTGGAGTTCGGATAATACTGATGTTGCAACAGTTAATACTGCAACAGGATTGGTGACCGGAGTGTCTGTTGGAACTGTTACTATAATTGCAACTGCAAATGATGGCAGTGGAATAACAGGAACAGCAACTATTTTTGTTGATCCAATATTGGTTTCTGAAATTACAATTTCACCGGCTACTGCGACGGTAATAACCACGGAAACACAGCAATTAACAGAGTCTGTTTTACCTTCCGGTGCAACGGATAAAACGGTGACATGGAGTTCAGATAATACTGATGTTGCAACAGTTGATGCTGCAACAGGTTTGGTAACCGCTGTTTCTCCCGGCCCAGCTGCTATAACGGCTACAGCAAACGATGGAAGCGGTATTACGGGCACAGCTCAAATAACGGTTGCGAATCAAGCAGTAACGGGAATAACTATTTCTCCAGCGAGTCAAGCAATACTTATAAATGAAACATTACAATTATCAAAATCTGTTGCTCCAACAAATGCAACGGATAAAACTGTTACGTGGAGTTCGGATAATACTGATGTTGCAACAGTTAATACTGCAACAGGATTGGTAACCGGAGTGTCTGTTGGAACTGTTACTATAACTGCAACAGCAAATGACGGCAGTGGAATAACAGAAACAGCAACTATTGTTGTTGATCCAATATTGATTTCTGAAATTACAATTAGTCCTGCTTCGAATTCGGTAAATGTTGGATCTACTATTACATTAACAGAATCTGTTGTTCCGACATATGCTACGGACAAAACAGTTACGTGGAGTTCAGCTAATACTGCAGTGGCAACTGTTAATCCAACAACAGGTGTTGTGACCGGTGTTGCTGATGGTATTGTGTCCATTATTGCTACAGCAAATGATGTGAGTGGTATTACAGGTACAGCCGAGATAACAGTAACAGAAGTGTTGCCTACTTCGGTAGTAACAGCTGAATCTTTAGGTTTTGTCGATGGTGATGCTGCAAAAACATTAACTGCCACTGTTAGTCCTTCTAATACAACTGACAAAACGGTCACATGGAGTTCTGATGATGCTACTGTTGCAACTGTTGATGCACTTACCGGTGATGTTACGCCACAAGGTGTTGGTTCTTGCTATATTTTTGTAACATGTAATGCAGATGCGACAGTTATAGATTCATGTTTGGTAACGGTTGATGCTTCAGTTACGTTGGTAACAGGTGTGACCGTTTCTCCTCAAACTGCTGAAATTGTAATTAATGAAGAGCTTACATTATCTGCTGCGGTGGAACCGATAGACGCAACAGATAAATCGGTTTCGTGGTTAAGTTTAGACGAAACAATTGCAACCGTATCTAATGGTATTCTTACTGGAGCTAATTTAGGTTCTACGCAAATTATTGTTACAACAAATGATGGTGTTTTTACTGATACATGTAATGTAACGGTAGCTACTTTAGATGTAACCGATATCATATTAAGTAATAATGGTACAGATTTGCTTTCAGGCGAAGAAATAACTTTAAATACTTCAAGTGCTTCATATACTCTTTTAGCTGAGGTGCAACCATCAAATGCAACTGACAAAACAGTTTCATGGAGTTCTGATAATACTGCTGCTGTAACGGTAACAAATGGTGTGTTAAGCGCTGTTGGTGTTGGAACTGCAATTATCACTGCAACGGCGAATGATGGAAGTGGAATAACTGAGACTGTATCGGTAATAGTAGAAGCTATACCGGTGGTAGGAGTTGCACTCGATCAAACAACATTGTCATTGTCTGCTACGAGTTCAGCAGTAACATTACAAGCAACAATTGACCCCTTAGATGCGACTAATCAGACTGTTACATGGGAATCAGATGATACTGATGTGGTAACGGTAACAAATGGTGTGGTTGAAGTTGTAGGCGTTGGTAATGCAACAATTACAGTAACAACTGAAGATGGTGGTTACCAAGCGACCTGTACTGTTGAGGTGTCTGCAAATCAGGTGACCGATATCATATTAAGTAATAATGGTACAGATTTGCTTTCAGGCGAAGAAATAACTTTAAATACTTCAAGTGCTTCATATACTCTTTCAGCTGAGGTGCAACCAACAGATGCGTCTGACAAAACAGTTTTATGGAGTTCTGATAATACTGCCGCTGTAATAGTAACAAATGGAGTGTTAAGCGTTATTGGTGTTGGAACTGCAATTATCACCGCAACGGCGAATGATGGAAGTGGAGTAACTGAGACCGTATCGGTAACAGTTGAACCGGTTGCGGTTACCGGAATTACTACAAATGTTTCGGAATTGTCATTAACTGTAGGTGGTTCTAATGGCGTTATTGCAGAAACAGTTTTGCCAGAAGATGCTACAAATCAAGATGTTGTGTGGGAATCGGACAATAATACTATCGCAAGTGTTGTTGATGGTGTCGTGACTCCGGAAGCTCAAGGAACTACAGTGATTACGGTAACTACGGTAGATGGTGGATATGCAGCAACAGTTGATGTTCTAGTATCTATCAATAGCATTTCAGTTACCGGTGTGAGTCTTAATATTCATTCGGATGAGATTCAATTAAATGAAACGCTCGATATTACTGCTACTATTTCTCCTTCGAATGCGACGAATAAAAATATTACATGGGAGTCATTAAATCCTGCTTTAGCAGAGGTTGTGCCCGGTACAGGAAAAGTAACAGTTAATCCTCTTGCCGTTTCAGAACCTGATTCTGTTGGTATTGTTGTTATATCGGAGGACGGAACATTTACGGATACCTGTTATGTGACAATTATTCCAATTATAGCAACAAGTTTAAGTATTGATAATTCAATTACATTAGATATTGAAGCAAGTGGACAAATTTTAGCAACAGTTAACCCTGAAGGTGCGAGCACTGTTTTATCGTGGTCTTCGGCTGATGAAGCTGTTGCAACTGTTGATAGTCAAGGTAACGTGACTCCGGTTAGTGAAGGTACAACTGTGATTACAGCTACAACGACTGATGGATCAAATATTACATCTAATGATTGTAGTGTTACTATTACGGTTGTTCATGTAGAAAGTGTGAGTGTTTCACCAACGTCTTTAATTCTAGAAGTGGGTGGTTCTACCGAACAATTAACGGCAACGATTAGTCCGGTTGAGACATATAATAAAAATGTTTCATGGACATCTAATATGCCGTCGGTTGTGTCAGTTTCTGCAACAGGTGTGGTAACACCACTCGCAGCAGGTAATGCTACTATTACTGCAACATCACTTGATAATTCAACAAAAAAAGCTACGTGCATAATAGAGGTTGTTGATAAATCTACTCTCGTTTCGGCAATTAGTGATGCACAATTAATTCATGATAATGCGGTAGAAGGTACAGCATTGGGTGACTATAAACCCGGTGCAAAGGCTGAATTCCAATTGGCAATCGATGCTGCGCAAGCTGTCGTAAATAATGCAAGTTCAACACAAGCTGTTGTAGACCAGGCTATACTTGATTTAGAAGCTGCTGAAGTAGAATTTAATAAGCAAAAAGTTGTCGATGAAACACTTATTTTTAATGCTGAGTTAGAGAATCTTACCTATATGAATACATACTGGTTCTCCTATTCTGATAATGAACCGGGAGGTAGTTCAACTGTCGTTCCTTTATCTACCGAAACAGATCCGTTTACCATGTCTTCTCCGGGAGCTGATGGTACCGGTAGTGCTGCGATGATTGATTATAGTCTGATGGGGCAAGTTGAGTTGGGATATCCTCCGTTTGTTGGTATGGGTATGCCTCTTAATGCTGATGAGACTCCTTATGATTTGAGTGGTTCTACAGGAATTCAATTTGCATACAAATCAAATAATGCATTTATTTTAGAAATTAACTTATCTGCTATTACCGATGATGCGAATTATTATTATGATATTCCTGCGTCAGATGAGTGGACTGTATTGAATCTTACATGGGCTGATTTTACTCAATACGATTGGCCTGATGCTGTAGTTGTACCATGGGATTTAACAGATGTTGTGAAATTTCAATGGAAAGTTCAAGATGCTGATGGCACTGAAGGTCAAATTTGGGTTGATGATGTGAAGATTAAAGGTACTGTGTTAGACTTACCGGAATTGAATATTGTTGATAAATCTATTTTAGAGTCTACAATTTCCTCTGCAGAAGCACTTCAAACTGCTGCTGTGCCGGGTGATGCTGCCGGTGAATATCCTCAATCTGCAATAAGTGACCTTGGTACTGCAGTAGCGGTTGCTCAGACAGTATATGACAATGCTGAGGCTACTCAAGATGAGATTGATGTGGCGGTAACGAATTTAAATACGGCTATTACTACATTTGAAGCTTCAGTTATTGTTATCGATAAATCGGTGTTAGAATCAACAATCACGTCTGCTCAAACCTTAGCTGCAAACGCTGAGGCTGGTGCTGAAAATGGTCAATATCCACAATCTGCTATTGATGATTTAGAAGCTGCAATTACGACAGCACAATCTGTCTTTACTGATGTGACTGTTTCTCAGGCAGATGTTAATACTGCGGTAACGAATTTAAATACAGCTATTGCTGGTTTTGAAGCTCAGGAGGTTGTTGTTAATACACAAATTCTTGATGCACTTATTGTAACTGCACAAGATTTTCATGATAATTCTGTTGAAGGACCTGCCGATGGTGAATATCCTTCCGGTTCGAAAGAAACACTTCAACTAGCAATTAATTATGCAACTTCTATAGCAACAAATCCTGCATCTACTCAAGCAGATGTTGATCAAGCTGAGTCGGATTTGGATGCTGCTCTTACAACGTTCCAGGAATCAGTAATTGGTGTTAACAAAGGAACTTTGTTTACTAAAATTGCAACAGCAACCACCTTACACAATAATTCTGTTGAAGGTTTGAATATGGGGGAATATCCTGAAGGTGCTAAAGCAGATCTAATGACCGCAATTACAACTGCACAATCTGTGTATGATGATAGTCAAGCTTCTCAGGATGATGTTAATTTGGCTGTTATAAACTTGCAAGCTGCTGTTGATTTATTCGAAGCTCTTGAAATAACTGTCGATCGTGCCGTGTTATATAGTACAATGTCTGAAGCACTCGCATTAAATAATGGTGCGGTTGAAGGCGAGGAAAATGGTCAGTATCCGATTGGTTCTAAAGCTAATTTAATGACGGCAATTAATGCTGCTCAAACAGTATATAATAATGCTTCGTCAACTCAAGCTCAAATAAATCAAGCGATAGCTGATTTAAATAGTGCTATTGACACATTCGAAGCATTGCAAATTTATATTGAACCACTTGATAAATCCTTATTATCTGCTACAATTGATGTTGCAAAATCTAAACTTGATTTAGCTGTTGATAATACCGGAGATCAACCGGGTAATTATCCTTTATCTGCTGTTAATGCTCTACTTGCTGGAATTTCTCATGCACAAAATGTGATGCAGAATGCTGAAACACAAGAAGAGTTAAACAGCGAAGTGATTGTTTTAGAATCGGCGATTGCGGTATTTATTGCTTCTGAGGTTCCGGTGCCGATAGATAAATCTGTGCTGGATAGTTTAATTGCTGAGGGTGACACACTTCTGCAGACTGCACAAACCGGTACCGAATCAGGTCAATATCCTCAAACTGATTATATTAGTTTTTACAGTGACTTGCAATCTGCTCGTATTTTGAGTAGAGATGCTTTGGCAACACAAGAAGAAGTTGATGCTAAAGTGATTGTCTTAGAACTTGCATTGCAAGCCTTCCGTGATTCTCAAATATCGGTGTCTATAGATGAGGTCTCAATTGACGTATCTGTTTATCCTAATCCATGCGTTTCATATGTTTACGTAAAGGCTTCATCTGAAATAACTACGGTAACGGTTGTGAGTTTGTTAGGAGAAACGGTTGTTGACCAAACGGTTAATAGTAGTGAGGTGACGCTTGATATGAATAAGGCTTCAAGTGGTATGTATCTCATTAATATAATGTATACCAATGGTGCGTCACAAACAGTTAAGGTTACAAAAAAGTAATGAATTAGTTGATTGATTATTATATTAAAGGTGCATTCAGAATTTGAATGCACCTTTTTTTATGATATTATTTCTCTTACAATTGTCGTAAAAATGATAACGTATGAAAAAATATTTTTACTTTATTTTATTTTTTTTATGGAATATCAGTTTTTCTCAAGAAAGCACTTGGAAAGATACAGTCAATTTAGACGAAATTGTTGTTGCTGCTTCTAAATCAGAACAAGTGCGGTCAATTGTGCCAATGACTATTTCTTTGGTACCCCAAAAAGCTATTCAATTGCATGGACATAGTAATATTTTACCTGTTATTCAGTCTTTTACTCCCGGTGTATTTGTGACCGAGCGAGGAATGGTGGGTTTTGGTGTTTCTACCGGTGCTGCCGGATCAATTTCTATTCGTGGAGTAGGAGGTAGTCCTAATACGTCTGTACTTGTGTTAATCGACGGTCATCCACAATATCAAGGGATTTTTGGTCATCCTTTACCTGACGCATATTCTTCTACCGATGCTGCTCGTGTTGAGGTGATTCGAGGTCCTGCTTCTGTTTTATATGGTTCTAATGCAATGGGAGGTCTTATTAATATTGTAACGAAAGAGCAGGTCGATAACGGCTCACAAATCCGATTCGGAACTTCATATGCGTGTTTTAATACTCAAAAATATTTTGCAACTCTTGGATATAAAAAGGATAAATTGAATGCATTTTTTTCGGTGAATCATGCTCAATCTGATGGACATAGAAAAAATACCGATTTTTCACTCTCGAATGGATATATGAAACTCGGGTATACCTTTACTGATAATCTGTCTTTTTCGGCGAGTCATAGTATTGCTTCGTATGAGGCTCATGATAACGGACCGGTTTTCGATCCCAGCCCGTTTAATATTGATGTGTACCGAGTAAAAACCTCGGTTACGCTCAACCATACATTTGCTCAAACAGAAGGTCGGTTAATACTTTTTGATAATAATGGCATACATAAACTTTCGGACGGATGGGAATCTACTGATTATAATAGAGGTCTTATGTTTCATCAGGTATTTAAACCTTTTGCCGGAAATACTCTCGTGTGCGGTATCGATTATAAAAATATTGGTGGAATTGGTAATGCCGGTATGGCTTCTGATTCGCTGATTTTGTTAAATGAATTTGCGGGGTATATGCATATTCAACAACAGCTTTTTGATAAGTACACCGTTTCGGCGGGACTGAGACTCGAACATAATTCCTTACATGGAGAGCAATTAATTCCCTTTGTTGGTGCTACATATGCCTATAATAATCAAACAAGTTTTAAAACTTCTTTTTCGAAGGGATTTAGAAATCCTACAATTATGGAGTTATATTTATTTGCTCCGAATGAACAACTTGTTGCAGAGGAAATGAAGAATTACGAAATTGCATATACACAGTATCTTTTCGAGAATCGTATGCGTTTTGAGTGCGTTGGTTTTATCTCACAGGGTGAAAATCTTATTCAGGTTGTTGGACAATACCCTCAAATGAAACGTGAAAATGTTGGAACTTTTAATAATACAGGCGTAGAAACAATTTTGAAATATATAGTACATGATAATTTGAATCTTTATTCTAATTATGCCTATTTACATACAAAATCGCCTATTCTCGCTGCTCCCAAACATCAGTTTAATATTGGTATCGAATATTCGTATGATATTTTTTCGATATATACTTCTTTGCAACAAGTTCAAGGTTTATACACATCGCTCGATCCACTTATAACGGAAGATTATACACGACTCCATGCAAAAATATCTATTGAATCCACAAAATGGTCTCAGATATTTTTTGCAGTTAATAATATATTGAATCAAAAATATGAAATTAATTATGGTTATCCTATGCCGGGATTAACCTTACAGTATGGAGTGTCGTGCAGGTTTTAATTGTTTCAGAAATCATCCATAATACAATAATCACATGAAAAAAATACGCAGTATACTTATTTGTCTTTTAATTCCTTATGTTGTTTTTTCTCATGCCGGAAAATCGAGCTATCATGTTATTATTGATAGCGATTGTGCAATTGATGATTTTCGTGCTATTACTCTCTGTTTGGCAAGTTATGATATGCGTGTTTTGGCTATAACGACATCGAATGGCTCATTACCTGCACAAGAGGGAGCTCAAAAAGTGAATTCACTGTTGAGTGATTTGCATCATGAAGGTATACCTGTTGGGTATTCTTCGAGGAAAGATATATCTGCACCTGTATGGCGTCAATTTTCACAATCTTTACAATGGGGAATGTCTACTCGGGTTTTAATTCAGCCTCGTTCTTCACAAGAGGTTATCGAACAGGCTTTTTCTCATTGTTCTCAGAATATAACGCTCCTTGCTTTCGGTTCACTTTCTACATATGCCGAGTTGCTGGTTCGTAAGCCCGAATATGCAAGTCGTATTGAAAAAATTGTGTGGTACAACGAGAAGCGTTTGAAGAGCGGGTATAATTATGAGCTCGACACGGCTGCGTATACACGTATTCAAAGCTTTGATGTTCCTATCCATATAGTTTCGCTCACGCGTGATGATGCAATCTGTACACCCGCATATATTTCTAATTTTCAGCATGCACGTTCGCGGTATAGTGCTCAAATATATTCATCCTGTTCTTCTTCACTTGTTCAAGATAGAATGAAAAAACACAAGTTGTTTTTATGGGATGATTTAATTCCTTTGTATGTCACAAATCCTATTTTATTTGAGGTCGAGATGGTGCAAAAAAATCTTGCAAATGTGTCTCTTCTGTCGTCTTTGCCGATTGATTTAGTGCATAATACTTTGTTTTCGATATATGAATCCGGAGAGAATCCCGAATCTCAATTATTTGCTGAATTTCCGACAAATAAGGATTTGTATGTCCCACAATATGCGCGTATTCTTGATTCTACAATTGCTGCATTTGGGCTTAATGAATGGAAAGCTATGGTTTTAACGAATGAAATTCATGGACATATAGGTATTTATTCGATTATTGGAGCAAAAATAGGTGTACGTGCGTGTGAGTTTTTTAATGTGGGGGCAAATAATATTGAGATAGTTTCGTATGCCGGTACCCGCCCTCCTTTAAGTTGTTTTAATGATGGCGTTCAAATTAGTACCGGAGCAACTATTGGTCAAGGTTTAATTGATATTTCTGATACGGTATATAACATTCCTACAATTTTGTCACGCTGCAATGGATTCACTGTTGAGTTTACCGTAAAAGAGGATGTAGCGATGCAAATGAAATCTGATATAAAAAAAGGAGTTAGATTATATGGTAATCTAACTCCTGCATATTGGAATTATATTGAAGATTTAGCCCGTTTGTATTGGACAAAATTTAATCGATATGAAATTTTTGATATGAACATACAATAATGTCCGTTCAAAAAAAAATTGATTATATCTTTTCGAAAGCTTGTTCAAAGTCCCAAATAATATCTGAAATATGTTCTATTCCCACAGAAACTCGCACTAAATTCGGATATATTCCTGCGTGTATTTGTTCTTCATCCGATAGTTGTTGGTGAGTTGTTGCAGCCGGTTGTATTACAAGCGTACGGGTGTCGCCAACGTTTGCTACATGACTCACTATCGAAAGATTATTTATTAGTTGATTCCCCTTTTCTTTACCTCCTTTTATGCGGAATGATAAAACACCACCAAAGCCATTTTGTAAATATTTTTTTGCAAGACTATGATATTGTGATGATGCCAATCCTGGATAGTTAACCGATTCCACACGCGGATTTTTTTCGAGCCACTGAGCTAATTTGAGCGTGTTTGAACAAATTCTTTCCATACGTAACGAAAGGGTTTCAATTCCTTGAATTATTTGGAAAGAATTGAACGGACTTATTGTTGGTCCAAAATCTCGTACCCCTTCTACACGAGCTCGAATGCTAAATGCAATATTCCCAAAAGGTCCATCGGTGCCAAAGGTTTCCCAAAAATTGAGACCGTGATATCCTTCTGATGGTTCCGAAAAGAGAGGGAATTTTCCATTTCCCCAGTTAAAAGTACCACTGTCAACTATAATCCCCCCCATACTAGACCCATGTCCTCCAATCCATTTCGTTGCTGATGAAAGTACAATATGAGCACCGTGTTCAATAGGTTTACAAAGGTAACCTCCTCCGGCAAATGTATTGTCAATTATAAGCGGTATGCCATATTTTTCTGAAAGTTTCGCTAATTCTTCAAATTCAGGAATATTAAATTCAGGATTTCCTATTGTTTCTGTGTATAAAGCCCGCGTGTTTTCGTCGATAAGTGCTTCGAAATCAGATGCCTTATTTGATGACGAAAATTTGGTTGTAATCCCAATTCTAGGAAACGTTACTTTAAATTGATTGTATGTGCCTCCATATAAGTTTTGTGAACTTACAATATTGTGCCCGGCAGTCATAATATTGGTTATAGCAATAAATTGTGCTGAATGACCGGATGCTACTGCTACCGCAGCAACGCCACCTTCAAGTGCTGCTATTCTTTTTTCAAGCACATCGGTTGTGGGGTTCATTAAACGCGTATATATATTCCCAAATTCTTTTAATGCAAATAAGTTTGCTCCATGTTCTGCCGAATCAAATGTGTATGAAGTTGTTTGATATATCGGTACTGCCCGTGAGTGGGTCGTTTCATCAGGAGTATGTCCTGCGTGTACTTGGAGTGTGTCAAAATGTAATTTCCGTTTTTCCATAATCTATTATTTTAATCCTATAGTTTTAGTAGGAGTAAAAGTATATAAAAAAAAATCTAATTGCAATAAAAATAAAATAAAAACAAAAAAAAAGCTCTCGATAAAATCGAGAGCTTTAATAATCAGTTGTTTATGTTAAACATTATTCTTCATATGCCTCGTCGGAGTAATCTATGATGTTTTCCATAGCACCCACAACTCTAAATTCTGTACGTCTGTTAAGTTGGCGACCTTCAGGATTATCAGACCCATCGGGGTTGGTATTAGGCGCAATTGGTTTATCAAAGCCAAAACCCTTCGCTTGAAGTCTTTTTTTATCGATGCCTTGGTCAACTAAATATTCAACAATTTCATCAGCTCTTTTTTGAGATAATTTATAATTAAAGTCCGCACTACCATGACTATCGGTGTGGCTACTGATTTCCACTACAATTTCGGGAGCCTCTTTCAATAACTTCAAGATTGCTGCATCAATAGTATTTTTATGTTCTTTTGTCAATTTATACTTACCATAATCATAGTAAATATTTTTAATTATGAGAGGGTCTTTCGTTATATAGTTAATACCATAATCATCCATTTTTAATGTATCGGGTTCGGTGATGCCGTTAGTAGAAAATGGAATCATTGCAGAACCGGTTTTAACGTGTTCAAATTGTAATACATAATTTTTGTCAGGCATTACGTTGAAAGAATATTGACCTTCATCATTTGTTTCGGTACTTGCAATAAATACTTTTTCGTTTGTATTCCCCACAAATAATGAAACGGTACTTCCTTCAATAAAATGTACATCAATTGAGTCTTCCTCAGGTTGGAGATTATCTCCTTTAAAACCTTCTTTTAATAATCGTTGCAATTCATCATCTTCAATTTCAAACACACGCCCGGTTATTGGTATTTCAATAATATTTTCAAAGTCAATTGCATACAGGTCGTCGCAACACGATGCATGAAGCGGAGATGTGCTACCAGCTCTGTTTGATGCAAAGACACCTTGTTTTGCGTCATTTGATAAGCTGAAATGATAATCATCATAGGGGCCGCTTATTGGGTATCCCATATTTTCGGCAGGAGTCCATTTGCCCAATTCACCAATAGAAGAATAAATATCTAAGTTACCAAAACCACCATGACCGTTTGAACTGTAATACAGTGTTCTACTTTTTTCATCGTAGTATGGTGTTCGTTCGTCTCCGGGAGAGTTTATTCTGTTTCCACCATTTTTCGGTTCTCTCCATTCTTCTTTTTTAGATTGATATATAGTGTACCAAATGTCAAGACCGCCACGTGCTCGAGGGTCAGGTCTGTCACTTACAAAATAGACAACCTCGTCATTTCTTCGTGATTCGGTACCTATGGTAACAGAATAAATATTTGCACCTTTCATATTAATCATTTCTGGTAACGGTTCAGCTTTTTGCCATACACCATATACTTTTTTGCTTTGATATAATTTACATGATTCTGTTGTACCAAACAAGCCAAGAAATGATTTTTCCTTTTCGCATTTTATAAAATAAAATCGTTGAAAATCCGGAGAAAATGCTCCGTTTTGAGCTTCTTGTAAGGGGTCGTCAGCTTCTTGTAAAGCGTACTCTCCAAGCCCTTGCCATGTCGCACCGGATTGAGATGCTGCATAAAAAGAAGGGGTCGGTATCGTGTCGTTTTTCGGGTCTTTTGCAAGTGTGTCTATTGGCATTGAACCGTAAATAAATGATTGAGATGTTAAGAATAATGGAGATAGTTCGTTTGCACCTGAATTAATAGTTGAGTTGAATTGATTTACTCGAACTTTTACCGGATTGTTTATACTGTCAAGGGCAACTTCACAAAAACCAACATAGTTTTTTGCAATTCTTCGTAATTCTCGTGAATCAGGATAATCTCGATATACTTTTGAAAATTCACCGAAATATTTGGCAGCTTCTTCATACTGTTTGTTTACCAATTGCATATGTGCATAATAGAATAATGCTTTGGGATTTTCTTCCGGATTTGTTTTGTACGCTCGGTCATACCAATACTGAGCAAAAGGATAATTTCGTACATATCGATAATTTTCGGCAAGCAAAAACATGATATTGTCATCTTCTTTGTGCCTGCTAAACTCTTCAAAATAGCGAATTGCTGTATGAAAGTCTTGATTGTACATTGCTTTTTTACCTTCTCTTTTGAGTTTCCCATTGCTTAAAAGAGATAGGTCTTCTTGTGGCTCTTGTGCAAACAAACACGTTGTGGTTAAGGTAATTATAAGTATTGTTAGTATTGTCCGTGCCATAATATAATGTAAAAATTAAAGTTTAATATAATAACGCCTGTTGACTGAAAATATACGAAACAAATATAGTAAGAGTTTCCAATTTATTCAACTTTGTGTCTTATTCTTCATAAATAATTTCAGAATATTGATGTAAGGTTCCAATTACACGAAATTCAGTACGTCTGTTTTTTTGTCTTCCTTCCGGATTATCGCTCCCATCGGGCTTATTGTTTGGGGCAATAGGTTTTGTTTCTCCATAGCCTTTGGGGTGTAATCTTTTCTTATCAATACCTTTTTGAATGAGATATGCAACAACACTTTCGGCACGTTTTTGTGAAAGTTTTTGATTGTAATCGTCCTTTCCCTTACTGTCGGTATGACTACTTAATTCTATAACAATCTCAGGGGCTTCTTTGAGCAAAGCTACAAGTGTTGTGTCTAAGGTTGCTTTTGCTCTTTTGCTCAATTTGTGTTCGTCAAATTCGTAATATATGTTTTTCAAAACAATTGCTTCTTTTGAAATATACTCGATGCCGACATCATCAATTTCTATTGTGTCTGATTGGAGATACCCGTGTGTTGAAAGCTTTACTTTGCGAGGAGCCTCTTTCAGGTTTTCAAATTCAATTACATAGTTTTTATTTGGGTCAATGGAGAAAAAGTATTCCCCTTTTTCATTAGTTGTGTCTTGAGCAATAAATAATGTATTATCAGTAATAACATTATGAAGAAAAAGGGTAACTAATGCTCCTTCAATATAATTTTTTGTGGTGTCACTATTTTCTTTTTCAGTTAAGTCAAGTTTGCCTTTTAAAATAGAATTTAATCGTTCGTTGGTAATTTTATATACTTTTCCTTGTGCAGCAAGTTCAACATAATCAATATATTCAAAAGAAAAAATATCGTCACAACATGTTTCGTGCATAACGGTTACGCTCCCCGGGCGATTTGAGGTGAAAAATCCTTTTTTACCTTTATTATGCAGGGTATAATATAAATCATCAAATTCCGAGTTTATCGGATATCCAATATTTTCTGCTTTATCGTTCCAACTTGAACGTTCTCCAACTGTACGATAGATGTCCAGTTCTCCTAATCCTTCTTCTTGTCCGTTTGAGCTGAAAAAGAGTGTTCGTGTTCGGTTGTCATAAAATGGAGTTAATTCATTGCCCGGACTGTTTACTTTGGGTCCGCAATTTCGTGGATCTTTCCATGTTTTTCTTCGTTTGTCAAAAGTTGTGTACCAAATATCTAAATTGCCTTTTCCACCTGGTCCGTCGGTTACAAAAAAGAGCATTACTTCATTTTTTCGTGAATCATATCCAACTGCCGGTTGAGTGCTTGTGTATTTCGGATTGTTAATGATCTCGGGTAATGCTTCGGGCAGGGTCCAATTTTTTCCTTTTCGGGTGCTCATATATATTTTGCAAATAGACTCCATTCGCCTATTTGGAGCACAGCGAGTGAAATAGAATTGTTGATAGTCGGGAGTGAAAACACCATTTCCGGTTTCTTTGCTTTCATCGTTAAATGAACCTTCGTTCCATGGACAGATATATTTCCAATTATCTTCTGTTTCTTGACCCAAATAAAATTGTCGTTTCGGCACGTTATCTTGTTCGCCTTCTACAACTTTGTATACCGCAGTGTCCGAACGAAGTGATGCGTACAGAAGTATGGTGTCATTATAAAATCGCGGAGCAAATTCTATGGATGCTTTATTAATGCTTTCGGAAAGATGTTCGACTTTAACGGTTATTGCTGAGTCGATTATATATTCTGCTGTTTCGCAGGCTTTAATTTTATTTCGTGCCAATCGGTTATAGTCTGTACTGTGGCGTTTGCGTTTTATTCCACGGTATGCTCTACGAAATTTGGTGAATTCTGAGCGTGCTTCTTCATATTTGCGTTCTGTTTGGAGCATACATGCATGATGGTAGAGGGCAAGAACATTTTTGTTCGGGTTCTCTTTATATGCTTGTTCGTACCATTTTTTTGCTAAGGGATAATTTCGAGCTTCTCGGTAGCATTCGGCGAGAAGAAACATAATTTTTCCGTCGGTTTTTTTCTCACAGTATACTTCAAAATAATCTATCGCAGAATAGACGTCTCCCATATTCATGGAATTTATGCCGATTGTTTTGAGTTGAGATGCGGTTAAGGATGCCGCATCCGGCGTTTGTGCATACGAAAAAGTATACACAAAGATAATTGAAAGTGTAAAAAAAAGTTGTTTCATAATTGTGGTTATTGTCTTTCGCATGGAATTTTAATGAAATTATTCTGAAGACTTTGTGTGATGTAAATTAATGAGATCTCAAAAGCTCCTCTATTGTTTGTTGCTGTTTGAAGTGTTGAAATGTTGATGTCGTAACTAATGCCGAGGTCAAAATTCTTGTATTGTGCTCCTACTCTCATTGCTGATGCATCGTAATCGCTTATCCAACTGTATCGAAACATCATTCCTCCGTATGCCGTAATGTGTTCCTGAATTGAATAATGAGCAGTGCCTCCAATTAAAAAGTTTGTGGCTTTTATCTGATTCATATATAAAGCTAATGGTTTGAGGAAGAAACGTGGACTCACATAAAAAGTCGCTCCTGCATGGAGGATTTTTTGAAGTGGAACTATTGTTTCTTCATTCTCTATATCATAAAAGGATTCTTGGGGAGTGTTCAAATAATAGAGTGCTGCACCAAATTCGGGAATAAATCGTTTGCTTACTCGATAATTCCATTTTACTCCCGCATTAACAGCAATATATGAAATAGGCTCACCTGCAATCTCCGAAATAGGCAATTCCGGATTGAATACGTCTTGTCCACCTAAATCAAATTGTTCGTCAAATGTATATTGCTGAATTTTTGTTGATTTATGAATGCCACTTATTTGTACACCGGCACTGAGCCCATGTCCTGAAAGTTTTGTGCTGTAACCACCCGAAATGTTTAATTTATTGACGTTTAAATCAACATATCCGGTTTGGTCATTTATAAGTTGAATACCAATATTATAGGTGTTTAAATAATGGTGAAACTGCTTCTCAATACTTAATCCAACAGTTCTATATTCTTTATTATCAATTGCTTTCCATTGTGTGCGGTAAATTCCGGCAACACGAATATCTCCTTTGTACCAGCCCGTTTCTGCAGGGTTTATTGATAGTGGCTGACTATCATATTGGGTAAAATGAATGTCTTGTGCAACTATTTGTGCATAAAACAGAGTCTTAAACAAGAATAATAAGAATAGCTTTTTTGTATGTGTGTGTGTCATTGAAAAAGTTTTTTTATTCAATGACAAAAATATAATATTTTTGGTTGCAACATACAGTAAATTTTTTTATTTATATTTGCACAAACTAAAATCAATATTCATGAGTCGCTTTTTATTAATTTCTGTACAATTTATCCTTTGTAGTTTATTTACTTTGGTCGGTTTTTCGCAAGGAACACACGAGTTTAATTTTTCTTCCGATCTTGTTTCGGGGTGTAGTCCGCTTAAGATTACGTTTTTGAATGAAACTGATATTGCATACAGATACGATTATTCGTATGAATGGATTGTGGAACCCGGAAAATTCTCAACGCAAACGGATGTTGTTGATAATACCTACATTAATTCGGGGAACTATACGGTGACAATGAGGGTGTATGATGATAACCAAAATTTGGTAGAAACGGTTTCAAAAACTGATTATATAACGGTATTTCGAGATCCACAGGTAACTATTCAAAGTGACAAACAAGAGGCTTGTGTGTATAGTCCGGTGCAATTTTCTGTCGATCAGGTTGATTCTGATGCACCAATTGATTCTTGGAAATGGGTGATTTCGGACGGTACAAGTTATTATGGTGAATCTATTCCGGCTCATTCTTTTTTTTATGCGAGTGATTTTACAATTTTTGTTACCGTCACAGATACAAACGGATGTATAAACCGCGAGCGTTCGGAAATTGAGGTTTCGGTATTTGATGATTTTCCTATGACTAACTTTATTCCGGATAATTCTCAAATTTGTGAACCGTCTTTAACGGTAAATTTTAATAATGTTACAACTCCTGATGATGTGTCTTTTGAATGGGATTTTGGTGACGGAAGTACTTCTACAGATACTGACCCTACTCATGCATATAACGGTTATGGTGAGTATTATGCTCAATTATCAGCAACCTCCCCTCATGGTTGTGTGTCTACTTCAAGTCGTCCGATTCGCTTAATTGATTATAACCCGTCAATTGTCATTAACGATGGACTCAAATCTATTGATGGAAATAAAGCCTGTATCGGGACAATCAATTTTACGGCAGATGTTACACCCTCATTACCTCCAACGATTTTGTATGAGTGGGATTTTGGAAATGATGGTTCGTATGATAATACCGGTTCGTCGTTTTCTGAAGATATTTTAACCGGTGGTTTATATCAAATAAAATTGCGTACATCTAATGGTGTATGTATGGATTCTGTTGTGCAAGTGTTTGAGGTGGAAGAGGAACTGCAAATTTCTTATGAGCCTACCGCTGTTTTCTTTTGTGAAGATCCGGTAACGGTGAATTATGTTGCACAAAGTAATCTTTCGGGAACTGAGTTCGATTGGGATTTTTATAATGGTACGCAAAGTGGACAGTCTGTTTCGGTTGAATATTTAGCTCCCGGGTTTTTCTCGGATTCGCTTCATGCGGTATCTCCTAATGGTTGCGAAGCATCTGTTTCGAAGGAAGATAATGTGGAAATAGCATCACATACTCTTAAGATTTTTCCCACATCGCAAATAAGTGGCTGTGCTCCCTATACGGTGAGTTTTGATACGCTTTTTAATTATTCTGCTATTGGACATGACCCAATCTCCTTGGTGGAATGGGATTTGGATAATGACGGTACGGTTGATGTTACCAATCCTGACCCCCCAATCCATGAATTTACCGCTCGTGGTGAATATCCGGCACGGGTAACTATTACAACCCAAAAGGGCTGTGTGTTTACTGATATAACGCAGGATATTATGCCTTTATCTCCGGCTACTCGTGAGTTGGTGGTTGTTGGTGATTCGGTTGGTGCAGATTTGATTTTTCCTGATACCGTATTATGTGCGAGTTCAAGCCTCATAACTTTATTTGAATCTGATGATGCGGTTGAGTATCGCTATAATTCTATATATGATACTCTTATAGTAACGTTTTATCCTGACCAGCCACTTGTGTATCCTCCTGCAATTGCTCTAAAAAAGCCTCCCGGTGATTTTGATCCGCAAATCCGTGACACGGTGGGTCCTCACAAAGTCTATTTTCACCTTTCCGACCATGGCTGTTCCGATAATTTTGTGGATTCAACTGACGATAAAACCAGACCAACCGAAATTCTAGTGCAAGGACCAATACTCGAATTAAAGCAGTCATTGAAAGATTGTGATGATAATTATAATTATTCTTATGAATTGACAAAAACGGTGAATGTTGATACGATAAAACCGGGTAATTATTATGACTGGTATATTGGAAATGTTGTTAATAGTCAGGTGGTAGGTAAGAAAAAAATTGCGAGAAATGTAAAAACACTCGATATAAATTTTGATCACGATACTTTGGGTAGAGGGCGATATATGATTCAAGTAATTGCATATAATGCCGAGGATGGTTGTTATGATTCGGTATCTGTCGATACTCGAGTTACCGATATTGAGCCGGCATACACACTTCAAGATACAACGGTATGTTTAAATGATATTGCGGTGTTTGAACAACGCCCTAATTCGCATGATGTTAGTGAAGCTTTTTGGATTCATCCTGATAATCCTGAAGAAATTGAGATAAGCATTGAACAAGATTCAATTTTTTATCATTTTAATTCACTCGATATTCGTCGGGTGACGGTTGTGGGCTATGATATTTATGGCTGTCGTGCCGAAACAACAATTCCTGTTAAGGTGTACCAACCACAGGCTGCTTTTTTTGCCGATATAGTGTCTGATTGTTTGCCATTTGAATCTGAATTTGTCGACACAACGCTTTCTGATACAACTATTGTGAGCAGAGAGTGGGATTTTGGTAACGGGCAAACTGTTACGGGTAATGATTCTATAGTTCAAACTGAGTATGCTGCAAAAGGCTTAACTTCTCCAAGTCTTAGGGTAACCGATATTTTGGGCTGTGAGTCGTATTATCGAGCATCAAATTATATTAAACCGGTTGTACCTAATTCGCAATTTGTTGTTGCAAATCCTAAGTTATGTCTTAATCATAATGTACTTCTTGTACGTGATACGGATGACCCGAATTATGATAATAATATAGATAGCTTGTTGTGGGATTTTGGTGATGGTACAACAGATGATGTGTCTCTTGATGATACGGTTCGCCATAAGTACATTTATGAATCAATGGGGGGGACGTTTTTAATTGATTTCACGGCATATTCAACCAGTCCGGAAGGACATGTGTGTGTGGCAAGTTCTGATGGAGAAGTTGAGGTGAAGGATGTAGCCTCTCGTATTTCTATTCGCTCAATGGATGAGTGTAAAGAGCCGGGACAAAAATTTGTGATTGACCTTAATGAAACTTGGTACAAAACGAGATATGAAACTGTTGATTGGTGGAAAGAGGAAAATGGCGATTCTATTTATATTGGAAACAGACCAAATTTAAGTGTCTTGTTTTTTGATGAATTTGGTGAACAAAAATTGTTTTTGAAAACAACAACTTCATACTATGGCTGCGAAGAAGATACAACGCAAATGATTATTGATGTTCCGGGATATACTGCCGATTTTAGTGTCGACAAGGATCAAGTGTGTATTGGAGAAGAAATTTCGTTTGATTTATTTAACACGCAAAATATTGATGCATATAACCATTATTTTGAGTTTGGTGACGGAACGCGGGTAAGCTCGGGTTTTGATGATTTAACTCATGCATATGATGCCTTGCCTGATAATGTGAATAATTCGTATAAGGTGCAGTTTATTGTTGAGGCTCCTGGTTGTAAAACGCAGGATATAAGTAAGGAAATTGCCTTGTATCCTGTTATGGCCGATTTTGACCGTGGCGAGTTTGATATAGACACTATCGGTTGTGCTCCATACGAAGTGAGCTTTGTAAATAAGTCGGTAGGATTAAATCAAAATAATTATACTTGGGATTTTGGTGATGGAACTACCTCTATGGAAGAAAATCCGACTCATTCGTTTATGACGGTGGATTCTATATATAATGTATCGCTCTCTATGGAAGCAAGTGTGTGTGATCATACGAAAGCAAAGCCGATTTACACATATCCTTTACCGGTAGTTGAATATATTACCGATACGGCAATATGTGTAGGTGAAACCGTTTCGATAGAAGCTCTTGGTGATTTTTCGGCTATTTCATGGCGACCGTCTCAGTTGTTTGCAAATCCAACAAATTCAAAAACAACGGTTACGGTTCCTCAATCAATGTATCTTAATGCAGATTTGGTTAGCCAGTACGATTGTGAAAGCACAGATAGTCTTTTTATGTATGTTCAGCAACATGCGGCATATATAGGAGCACCTGATTCTTTGCTTTTATATTATTTTAGTGCCGATTCCTTACGATTTACGAGTGAAATAACATCGAAATTGGTTGCGGGAGAAAAGTATAATCTTAATAATGATGAGATTACCGGAATTATTTATTCATGGACTCCGGCTAACTATTTGAGTTGCGATGATTGTGCTAGTCCTGATGTCGATTTGGAATGTGGAAAAGCAGGCTACCCGAATTGTTTAGACTTCCCAGGAGAATTGGAGTATACGGTCTATATGTCAGATGTATTAGGGTGTTTTACCGAAGAACGCACAATACGTTTCGAAATTGTAACTGATTCAAAGGCTCGAATGCCACAAGCGTTTACACCAAATTCTGACGGTTCCAATGATTTTGCTTTTGTACGAGGATGGGGTGTTAAAGAGTTTCTTGAGGTACGAATTTACAACAGATGGGGGCAAATGGTGTTTATGTCAAAGAATATTGATGCAGGTTGGGATGGCAGGTTCAAAGGTGAACCACAAAAGGCTGATACGTATTCTTATACTATAAAATATATTAGCTCCGAAAATAAAGAGGAATTTGTCAAAGGTTATATTACGCTCTTGCGCTAAGGAGGAGATTGTGAATTAAGTCAAAAACTTGTTGATAGAAAGAGAAAGTTTTCAGTTGAACGCGTAAAAAAATATACCAAATTCAGGTTAATAATTTATGGTGAACTCCGGTTATTACCATTGCATGTGTACCGATAGTGCAGATGGATGTATTGCGGTAAAACTAATATCTGCCTTGCCTTTTTTTGTATGAAGTTGTGGAATTAATAATCCGCACGCAGTACCCCATATATAACCGGCAATAACGTCTGTTGGAAAATGTTTTCCCGCCATAACTCTTTCGTAGCCCACATATGCAGGTAATACTGCCGCCAATGACCATGCTGAATAGTGTATCCATTTTTGATTGTAGTAGTGTGTAACAACATGAGCAGCTAAAAAAGTGTTTGCTGCTGCAAAGGAAGTGTGTTGCGAAAAAAATGATTTATAGGCGTCCGGCTTTTTTTTTTCTTCAAGTGATATGTTTGTGCTGTATACATAGGGTCGCGGACGAGAAGCGGCATTTTTTGCAATATTAGTTCCAATGTATGTCGCAAGGTTTGTTTGGAGCCAAATGTTTGCTACCGGAAAAAAGTGAGAGTAAAAAGATTCTGCATCCTGTGAGTGAGCAAATACACTGAATGCTTGTATGCCAATAGCGGTAAAAATACTTGCCCCCACTGCATAGTCACTTATTAGTGCATGTTTGTGCGAAAAATCTTGATAATATTTTTTGTCAATGTTCGGAAGCTGTGACATCTCAAGATTCTGTATTTCTGTATCGGAATACAGTACCTTGTTTGGTTTTGTTGCTATTTGTGTTGCAAATCCTACAGTTAAGGCACTATATGTAATTAATTCTTTGTGTTTGGAAAAAGAATATGGACACTCTTGTGCAGATAGATTGTGAGCCCAGATAAGCAGTAAAAATAAATATGAACGTATCATACTGCAAATGTACATCTTTAATTATTTTTTGCAAGAAAATGTTATATGTTGCAGGTACGTTATATTTATGCAAAACAGCTCCATCTTTCCAATTGCGCGTTTTAGTGTAGCGTAAGTTGTGGTAACTACCGTGTTCTCTTTTTCAACTATTCAAAATTCAAAGAAAAGCTGAGAATATTAGTCAAAAATTTGGCTTTTCCACTGAAACTACCTTCAACAATTTTTAAAAAAATAGTCATCTAAACAGCAACAATCTGTAATTTATAGTATTTTGCACTTTTAAAATAAATTTGTGTACTATGTTTGGTAAAGATGAGTGGTGTATTATAGAACAAGGTTTTGATGCAGAACAAAACGAAATAGCCGAAAGTGTGTGTAGTATAGGCAATGGCCATATGGGGCAGCGTGCTAATTTCGAAGAACAGTATTCCGGAAAAACCTTGCATGGAAATTATATTGGCGGCGTGTTCTTTCCCGATAAAACGCGTGTTGGGTGGTGGAAAAACGGATATCCTGATTATTTCGCAAAAGTATTAAATGCACCAACATGGATACGTATATATATATCGGTTAATGGAGAAGAATTAGATCTTGCTAAAGCTAAGGTGCTCGATTTTACCCGAACGCTTGATATGCATCATGGAATTCTCAAGCGCAGTTTTCATGTGCACATGCATAATGGCGTTGAACTGAAAGTGAAAACACAACGTTTTGTAAGTATTGTTGATACTGAAATAGGGGCAATTCAATATTCTATTACCCCCTGTAATAAAGATGTGGAAATAGCTGTTTCTTCTTGTATAAATTCTGATGTCCGAAATGCAGATTCCAATTATGATGAACAGTTTTGGGAACCAATTTCTTCGTATCAAAAAGATAGGTACGCCGTACTGGTTGACCGAACAAAATCGAACCCTTATAATGTCCCTGTTTTTACCTTAGCAACTGCTATGTGTAATAATGTTCGTGTAGGTTCTGCAGGAGAGTTTAAGCAGTCTTCTTTTGAGACTTCTTTACAAAAAATAGCAGAAAAATTTATCGTTTCCGTTTCGCAAGGCGAAGAAATGATTATAGAAAAAAAAGCTTCACAAGTGTCTTCGTTAAATTATGAAGAGCATGATTTACAACAAGCAGCAATTGACAATCTCCAAAAAATTCATAAGCAATCATTTGATGATGTGCGTTCTGCTCATTCACAAGCCTGGTTGAAAAAATGGGAGCTCAGTGATATAATTATTGAAGGTGATGTGGCTGCACAGCAGGGTATTCGCTTTTCAATATTTCAGTTGCAGCAAACATATACCGGAATCGACAGTAGATTAAATATCGGTCCCAAAGGTTTTACCGGCGAAAAGTATGGTGGTGCTACCTATTGGGATACGGAAGCGTTTTGTCTGCCTTTTTATCTTGCAACGGCACCCGAAGAGGTGGCAAAAAATCTCCTTGTGTATCGATACAACCAATTGCCTCAAGCAATAGAAAATGCCCAAAAGTTAGGATTTACCAATGGAGCAGCGTTATATCCTATGGTTACCATGACCGGGGAAGAATGTCATAATGAATGGGAAATAACCTTCGAAGAAATTCATCGAAACGGAGCTATTGCTTATGCGATATATAATTATGTGCAGTACACCGACGATAAGGGTTATATTATTGAATATGGTCTCGAAGTTCTTATTGCTATTGCCCGATTTTGGTCTCAACGAGTGAATTTTTCTATAGTAAAAAAGAAGTATGTGATGCTCGGAGTGACCGGTCCGAATGAATATGAAAATAATGTGAACAATAACTGGTATACCAATTATTTTGCACGCTGGTGTTTGCAATATACTTTAGATACTATTTCGTGGGTAAAACGAATTCGTCCTGAAGTATATACACAATTATCTCAAAAAATAGGATTCGATGAGGTTGTTGAGGTTATTCGGTGGACAGACATTATTAAAAATATGTTTATTCCGTATGATAATCAATACGGGATTTTTCTCCAACAAGAAGGATATTTCGATAAAGAAATGCGGGTCGCAGATGAATTATTACCACAGGAGCGACCTATAAATCAGCATTGGTCCTGGGACAGGATTTTGCGTTCATGTTTCATTAAACAAGCCGACGTTGTTCAAGGACTGTTTATGTTTGAGCATAATTTTGAAGACGAAATAATTCAGAAAAACTTCGATTTTTATGAAGTACGCTGTGTGCACGAATCATCTTTGTCACCATCTGTTCACTCAGTAGTCGCATCGAAACTTAAAAATCTTGAAAAAGCATACGAACTGTATGTGCGTACTGCTCGTTTGGATTTAGATGATTACAATAAAGAAGCTCATGAAGGCCTGCATATTACGAGTATGGCAGGCTCGTGGCTGGCTTTGGTTCAGGGTTTTGCAGGGATGAGAGTTGTGTCGGGGAAATTGATTTTTAATCCCTTGATGCCTCAAGCGTGGAAATCATATTCTTTTAATGTCTTGTTTCGCGGTACGGTATTGCATATTTCTGTTACCGAAAACTTCATGAGTGTTTTATCCGAAAAAGGTTCAAAACAATATATTGTGGTAGGAGAAGCCGAGTATGTTTTAAACAAAGGTGAACAAATAGAGATAGAGTTGTAGGGATTATTTCCCCTTTTCAATATATTTCCGAATTACAGAGGGAAGATGCATGTATTCAAGCTCATGAACTTTTGCTGCCAAAGACTCCGGCGTATCGTCAGGGTTAATTTGACAACGTGCTTGGAAAATAATTGTACCATTATCGTATTTTTCGTCAACCAGATGAATAGTAATACCACTTTCTTTTTCTTTGTTGGTAATAACAGCTTCGTGTACAAAAGACCCATACATTCCTTTTCCACCATAGTTTGGTAAGAGTGCCGGGTGAATGTTGATTATTTTGTTGGGAAATGCCTTAATTAGTGATTCCGGAATTTTCCATAAAAAGCCTGCTAAAATTATATAGTCAACCTGTTGAGATATTAATTCAGATAGAATTGCATTAGAATCGTAAAATTCTTCGCGAGAAAATATACGACAGGGAACAGAAAGTCTTTTGGCACGATCAATAATGCCGGCATTTTTTTTATTACAAAAAATAGATATTATTGTGAGAGGTGTCCCTGAAAATGAGTTTATTATATTTTCGGCGTTAGTTCCCGAACCCGAAGCGAAAATTGCAATTTTTGTCATAGAGTATGTATTATTATCTGCAACAAAAGTAAAAATAATTCATCGTAAAATGATGAAAAACGACCGTGAATTTATTCATGAAGAGGATGAATTATACTGCAGAACAAGAAAAAGGAGAGTGATGTCATGTTTTTTATATTTTTTTTGTGTGTACAATGCCTGTTTATAAGCGGTCTGAATAAAAATGTACATTAAATTATCATTTTTTTCTTTTTTGTAAAAGAAAAAATACATTTATTTGCAAAGATTTAAAAATAACAAACTATTAATTATTAACTAAAATTTACAACTATGTCAGAAATTGCATCAAAAGTACAAGCAATCATTGTAGACAAGTTAGGTGTTGACGAGGGTGAAGTAACTCCTGAAGCTAATTTTACTAATGACTTAGGCGCTGATTCATTAGATACTGTAGAATTAATCATGGAATTCGAAAAAGAATTCAATATTTCCATTCCTGATGAGCAAGCTGAAGGTATTGCCTCTGTAGGTGATGCTATCTCTTACATCGAAAAAAATCTCAAATAAACTTATTATTCTATTTTTCAGCTTATGGAATTTAAAAGAGTAGTAGTAACCGGTATAGGTGCTTTTACTCCTATTGGCAATAATTTAGACGAAATTTATTCAAGTCTCCGAGATGGAGTGAGTGGTTGTGGACCAATTACTCACTTTAATCCGGAGAAATTTAAAACTCGCTTTGCATGTGAGGTAAAAAATTTCGATTTAAGTAAATATGTCGATAGGAAAGAGGCTCGTAAAATGGATCCGTATACGCATTTAGCTATGGCTGCTGCTGCAGAGTGTGTAGCTGATTCTAAGATTGATCTTGAATCAATTGATTTGGATCAATGTGGCGTTATTTGGGGTTCCGGTATAGGTGGTTTAACTACATACCAAAATGAAATTGCTTCATACGCAACGGGCGATGGGAATCCTCGTTTTAATCCGTTCTTTATTCCCAAAATGATTTCTAATATCGCAGCGGGATATATTTCTATGAAATATGGATTGCGTGGGCCAAGTTATACAATAACATCTGCATGTGCGTCTTCAACTCATGCAATGATTGATGCCTTGAATTATATTCGTATGGGTAAATCTCAGGTTATTTTAACCGGTGGGTCTGAAGCAACAATAAATGAAAGTGGTATAGGCGGCTTTAATGCTATGAAAGCTATTTCTGAAAATAATGATGAAATGGTGTCTGCTTCTCGTCCATTTGATTCAACCAGAGATGGTTTTGTTATGGGAGAAGGTGGCGTTGCCCTTATTTTCGAAGAATACGAACATGCAAAAGCTCGTGGCGCACATATTTATGCAGAGATTATTGGTGGCGGTATGAGTTCCGATGCTCACCATTTAACTGCTCCTCATCCGGAAGGTGATGGTGCGTTAAGTGCTATGAAAGGAGCAATCGCTGATGCCGGTATTAATACAGCTGATATAGATTATATTAATGTGCATGGAACTTCTACTCCGCGTGGCGATATTGCTGAACTGTTAGCTATTACTAAATTGTTTGGTGAGCATGCGTATAAAATGAATATTAGTTCAACTAAATCTATGACAGGTCACTTGTTGGGTGCAACTGGTGCTATGGAAGCACTTGCATGTATTTTTGCTATTGAAAAAAGCATTATACCACCAACCATTAATTTCAAAAATCCTGATTCAGAAATAGATCAAGGTTTGAATTTAACTTTCAATACGGCACAAGAACGTTCAGTAACATATGCTCTTTCCAATACTTTCGGGTTTGGAGGTCATAATGGAAGTCTTGTGATTAAAAAATATCAAGAATAATTCTTTGGTGAATTTTTTATTATATCAACATATTAAACTCCTTTTTTGTTCTCAGACAGAAAAGGAGTTTTTTTTGAAAATTAAACATCTCCTCGGGTTTCCGCCACATTCGACTTTTTATTACAAAAAGGCATTTACTCACAAATCTGCAAATTGTATTGTTGATGGAACTAAGATTTGTAATGAGCGATTGGAGTATCTTGGAGACTCAATTCTCGATTCTATAATTGCAGATCATCTTTTTCATTTATATCCTGATAAATCTGAGGGCTTTCTTACACAAATAAAGTCTCGTATTGTAAATCGTAAATCGCTCAATAAAATTGCAATCTCTCTTCATTTAGATGCATTCATTGATTGTAATATTTGTAATGTTAAGAAAAATGATGCAATGGGAAATGCTTTTGAGGCATTAATTGGTGCTATTTATCTCGATAAAGGTTACAAAGCAACTCGTTATTTTCTTGTACAGAAAATTCTCAACAATTTCTTTGATTTTACTTTTCTCGAAAAGGTTGATATAAATTACAAAAGTAAATTACTCGAAATTGTGCAAAAGAATAGAGATACTTTTGTGAAATTTAATACCGAATGTGAGGATGAAAATGTGATAACGTCTGAGCCGAAATTCATCACAACTGTTTTTATTAATGAGCAGCAAATGGCTCAGGGAAAAGGGTATACGAAAAAAGATTCTGAACAGCATGCAGCTCAACTTACCATTAAGATGTTGTTGGACAAAAAAAAACCTTCTTTTCCCTAATCTTTATTGATTAATAATCGTCGTCGTAATCATCATAGTAATCATCGTATTCATCTTCATCTTTCTTTTTCTTCTTCTCTTTCTTTGATTTTTTTTCTTTTTTTACCTTTTCTTCTTTTTGGGGCTTTTCTTCTTCCTCTTCTTGTTCGTCTTTCTCTTCATTTTTATTTTTACCAAACTTACTGAAAAAACCCGATTTTTCTTCTTCGTCTGCAACCTCTTCTTCTTGAGCGATTTCTTCTTCTTCTATTTCATCTGACTCATCGGTTCCGTCTTCGGAAAGGGGAGCCTCGTCGATGTCTGTGGTTTCAGTCGCTTTTTCCTCTTTTTTATCATGAATAATATAATTTTCAATCTCTAAATATTTATCCGGATCTACTTCTTCTTTTACTTCTTCTACCTTCTCTTCTTCTTTTGCTTTATATGTTCTTCTCCGTATTAAAACTATTGGAATCATATTGCTTGCTCGGTATTTGCACTCCAATTCAGCCTCATGCTTTAAGTTTGCCCATACCGCATTACACCATTCCTCAATTTCCATACAAACACCCGGAGGAACTTTTTTAAACTCCATAAGCCTGCCAAACGACATGGTGCCATATTCGGAAAATGCCGCTTTGTGTACAAAATTGAAAAAGCGTGTTATGATAATAGAATCTTGAATGTCAACTACAATATTGAACGCAATAGATCCTTTTGTTCGTTCATTCGCACGAGGACTTACGTATGTATCCTCTAATTTAACCCGGTTGTAGTAGACAAAATACCCCTTGCCGGCAACTTTTCGTTGTTTGAAATTTTTTGCAACCATTTTGGTTCCTCGTTCTTTCCCCATCCATTTTATGGCTAATCGATAGAGTCTATACTTATTTGTCCCACTCCGAATAGGAATCGTATCGTAAATCTCATAGATTTTACTTTGAGAAAATACGTTTTGTGAAATAATAAAAAAACTAAATAAAAGTAAGATGCTTATTCGTTTCATTTTATATGTTTATTTGTAATATTCAAAGGTCTGTTTTTTTTATAAAAATACCAATTTTAAAGTTACACATCTTTTTTATTATTTTCATATTATTGTCTGCTAACTTGAAAGGCTGTATTTTTGTATAAAAATATATGTATGAAACGTCCATGATAGTAATAGTAAATATTATTACAATCGAGCATAACTGTCTTATGGGTGTTGCATCTCGATACTGTCGGTAAAAGTTATGACAAACGAAAATTAGTATAAACATATGAATATTCTTGTGGTTTTTCCTTCGCATATAGAGGCACAAAATTATACGATACCTCAATCTGCTCATTCAATTTCTGTTGATGTGTCGGGTGTGGGGGTGTATAATATGGTATATAATCTTACAAAGATGCTTACAACGCAATCCTATGATATTCTCATATGTGCCGGTATAGCAGGAACGTTTACGAGGGAATACTCATGTGGCGATGTTGTGCGTGTGTCGCAGGATATATTTGCAGATATTGGTGTCACAGAGAATCAGTCATTTCTTTCTCTTGCTGATATGGGACTTGAGAAATATGATGATTTTCCCTTCTCAAAAGGTTGGTTGCCGCTGTCGTATGAATGTGATGATTTTCATTCGGTATCGGGCATAACGGTTAATCAAATTACCACATCGGAGCAAAAAAAGCAGGAATTAATTGAAATGTATAATCCCGGAATAGAATCAATGGAAGGAGCTGCCGCTCATTATGTGTCTCTGCGAGAAAAAGTGCCTTGTGTGCATATTCGTGCAATTTCGAATAAGGTTGGCGACAGAAATAAACACAATTGGTGCATTACACAAGCTTGTGAATCTTTGCACGCTGCAATAAATAGAATTATTTCAAAAATCGAATGTAATGAATAAACGTATTATATATAGTATCATATCTGTATGTATCGGGAGTGTTTTTGTTTTTTCGGCTCTTTCAAAATTATTTCCGGTCCAATTATTTGAATCGGTTCTTGTTGAAGGATATTTTTCGACCTGGACCCTTGCTCCGTATATAGCACGAGCTATCATCGGGGTAGAATTACTTCTCGGGCTTTTCTTTATTCTCAATAAATTTTTTTCAAAAAAAGTGCTTCGTGTTGCAATGTTTATATTGGTGCTTTTTACCGTTCATCTTTTCGTACTTTTGCTCGTGCAAGGAAATGACGGCAATTGTATGTGTTTTGGGAACGTGCTTGCTATGACGCCACTCCAATCAATTGTTAAAAACCTCATTTTACTTATTTTCATTATTTTATTACACTTCCGACATCACAGCTTAGAATATCCTGTTCCGAAATATGTGTATATCATTGTAACTTTGTTTGTGTTTTTAACGCCTTTTGCTCTGCGACCTTTTTTTGTGTCTTCGGTAGAACGTAGTTCCGATTTGTTACATAAACCATTGTATTTACAAGAGTTCAATGAGAAACAGCGACTTGATACCGCAAAACATGTGGTAGCTTTTTTAACATACACCTGTCCTCATTGTCGTGTTGCTGCGTACAAAATGTATGTTATGAAGAAAAAAAATCCTGATTTACCCCTGTATTTTTTCCTTATAGGAGATCCGGATGATAAGTTAGAATTTTTTGAAGAAACAAAAGCAGAAAATATACCTTATCAAACACTGTCTCAAACGGAGTTTTTTGTGCGAGCCGGTAAGAGAGTGCCTGCAATTTACTATATAGAAGATGATTATGTTGTAAAAATTGTTTCGTATGTTGATTTGTCTCAGCGAGAAATAGAAGACTGGCTGTCTGAATAATGAATAGTTGCAGAAACCTGTACGTATCGTTTCATCGATTCTTGTGCCGATTGTTGAACATCATGAGAATATGCTGCCGAATGTTTTGGAATAATTGAAGGCACTATTTCAACAGATATCTGCGAATGATATGATTCAGGAATACTTTGAAAAATATGTTTTTTAATATTCTCTACTCGTTGCGATGCAATAATTTCGTTAGATTCTTCTGAACCGCTTTTGCTGGTAGAAGCTTGTATCTGTATGCTGATAGTGTGTCCTTGCGAGAGGGCGGAAGTGCCTCTTTTTAAGAATAATATGTATTGTGAGTACTCCAATTCGGCGGCATTAAAAAATGACTTGATACTTTGAAGATAGACTTGTTTTTTTATACCATTAAGCGTAAAATATTCCGATTTTTGTAATTGTGGTTTTGTTGAAATGTAGTCCTCAAATAATTCTGTATAGCTTTTTGTTGATGCTGGATATGGTTTGTTGTGGTCATAAAATAAGGTGTATGAGAACGTGCTGTCTTGTATTTCTGTCTGTGTTGTTTGAGTGTCAGCTTGTTCCTCCATTTTTTTGTTTGAAATCGGATACCGGTAGAGCGAATTAAAATAGAAATCGGAATTTCGAAACTTTTTTGCACGATTGTTTGAGCAATAATAAGCAGTATCATTAATTATTTTATAGTAATATTCATTAAAGCTACTGTTGATAGGCGCGTCAATAGATTGTGCGTATTCAAATGAAAAAGCAGAATCTTGAGCATAAAAAATATCAAAACCACCAATTGTTGTGTGTCTGTTAGAACTGAAATAAAGTTTTTGCTTGTGTGAATCATAAAACGGACAAATTTCATCTCCTTCAGTATTTATTCCTTCTCCCGCATTAAAAGGTTCGTGGAATATACCGTCTTTTCTTTCACTAATCCATATATCCATGCCGCCAAAACCACCTTTGCGGTCGGAGCTGAAAAATAGATACTGCGAATTAGCTATTGAATCGATAAAAAAATGAATTGCGACAGCCTTTTCATCAAGTATGTGTGAGGTGTATTTTTGCGGATTAGAAAAATTGCCGGATGTATATTTTATAAAATGAGTTTCCGGAAACGAATTAATATCAGAATATGATCGAATATTTATGAGAATTGTATCCGCAGAAATAGGGCAAAAATCACTTATATGAGAGGCGCTGTCAGATATTATTTTTTCTAAGCCACCATTTTTTTTCATAATAATTTGTGCCGGAGATAAGAGTGAGTCGTTATGAGAAGAGATACCATTATATATAATGAGCGAATCAAATGTATATATTCCATAATTGTGAATAAAGTTTGATATGGTATCTTGACTTGGTGCTATATCAGATGCGGAATGAATGGAACACATATCTTTTTGTAGTTCAAATTCCGCCTTACTTATATAATGAGTGTTTTGAGGTTTTAAAGAAAGGAAGAGTGCAAAGTTTTTTTGAGCTTCTATTGTATTTCCCAATAAAGAGTTTATTTCGCCAAGCTGGAAATATGCCTCTGGGTATTTGTGTGGATACTCTTGCACAAATTGACGTAAGACAGTTAGTGCCTTATTATATTCAAGGTTCAAAAAATATGCTTGACCTATTCGTAAATACACAATAGGTATATTATGTTCAAAATCTATGATTTCATTATAATAGGTAATAGCTTCTGAATAATTTCCTTCTTGCATATTTTGCTCTGCTTCGTCAAATATTTTTTGAAAGTTTTGTCCGAATGCAGAATATGAAATGCAGAGTAATAGAATGAGAGCAATCTTCATTAATCAATATTTTTTTGTGAAGTTAATTCAAAATCATCTAAGTTAACACAAATGAGACTGCCTTTATCATTCAGGTTTTTATACACACAGCCGTTATCAATGTTTATTACCGGGAGTTTGTGAATTATCGAACGTTCAATTTTTTTCAACGAAGTTGGGGTGTGCCCGTGGACAATATGAGTTGAATCCGGAATCGAAGAAACCAAGGGTGTTTTCCGTTGATTGAGCATAGCGTATTTATTAGCAAAAAAATCTTCTTGCGAAAAATCAAAGCCCGCATGCGATAGTAAAAAGTTTTTATAGGTGTAATAAAATGGTAAATGCTCGAAAAACGAATAATACTTTTCTTTATATGAATAGTCTGTTTTGTTGAACAACCATGAAAGATTCATTCGTTTACATGTTTTAAAAAAATTATTATTTTCCTTTTGTTTGAATCCCGAAATTACAAATTGTTCGTGATTTCCTCTCAAAGGTACTATAGAATATCCTTCTTTTTGCATAGAAAGAATAGATTTAATTACTTTTTTAGAATGTTTGCCTCTACTTATCATGTCACCTAAAATATATAAAGTGTCGTCTTTTGAGAAATCTATTTTATTAAGTAGCTCAAAAAAAGTATAAGCACAACCATGAATGTCACTAATTGCAAAATGTTTTCCGTGTATATGAGAAATATTATTCGCCATGTATTATATGTATTTTTATGTAGTAAAAGTAATAAAAAAATAATAAATGGTAATGTAATAAAAAAAACTTCAAAAAAAACACAAAAAAAAAATTAACACTTCGAATCTGATAATCAAACACATAATAATAAAGAATGGCGATAATAAAAATAATATTAGTTTTTTTTAATAAAACATTTGGAATATAGAAATAAAGGTGCGTATATTTGCAGCCCCAAAACAGAGATAGTGTTCTTACAGTTGAGGGTTCGTTTAACAAACGAAAAAAAAGTTCTTTGAATATAATTATGATAATTCGCTTCGAAAGAAGTGAACCATGAAATGGGTTTAAAACATGCGTCAACTTTGAGTTATACTTATTCGTATAGAAAGAACAAATAATAATCTTTTACAACGAAGAGTTTGATCCTGGCTCAGGATGAACGCTAGCGGCAGGCTTAACACATGCAAGTTGCGGGGCAGCGGGTCCTTCGGGATGCCG
>JAQICB010000151.1 GCA_027858745.1 Bacteroidales bacterium | reverse complement strand
ATTTGGCTGTTCAAAACGTATTTGAAATTCTTCAAAAATCTGCATTTTTGTTTTAAATATAACAAAAGTAAATTACACAAAAAAGGTTATAATCAATTGATTTATTAATATTTGCACTTAATAGACAGACTCTAAATATACATATACGAAACATTATCATTTATATTTGCTTCAAAATAACCACCTTTTTTTACTGTAAACCCACTTTGCAATTCAATTTCCCCAGCATTATAATCTGCTATTTCATTTTCTAAAATATCCTGTTCAGATATAATTTTGTTTGCATCATAACCTTTACGCACATCAGTATCTTTTAAATATAATATGTCTTCAAGATTTGAATAGTACACTAACCAAACTAAATTATGTAATAACATATAATCAATACCGTTAAATACTCCATATAAATCATTGTTAATGTCTTTAATATCCTCAAAATTTTGAACAATGCAATGACTTAAAGTAAGTCGGTTTTCAACACTCCAGTTAGGAGTTCTGTCGGGTAAATCAAAATTGTGAGGGCCACAAATAGGAGCTTCATTTAATAATGGCATATAGATATCATCTAATAAATTTTGTTTTTTTTCAAAAACAGTTCGACATCTATAATTTCGATAATTGTCTCTATCAATTTGATATTCAATAATTAATTTTCTTATGAGGGGGAGATGTTCTGCTTGTGTTCTGCCATTTTCAATATTTTTTAATAATTCCCACATAACAGTTGATCTGTTGGGGAATGTTAAAGGCCAGTTGTCGTAGTGTTTATCATCACCCATTACGGTTGCTAACATTAAATATTTAAAACGTTGCGGTGCCTCATTTAGTTCAGTAAATAATGACATACTAGAATAAAACTCATTTTTTGCTCGATGGGAAGTAGAATAATGTAGATTTGTTGCTAGGTCTAAGTCGCCATTTTTATATTTATTTACAATAAAGTTGCCTGCTTCGGCAAAAGCATATTTATAGCCACCTAATTCGGACATACCTACACCAACCTCTTCAACTACTCCGCCTTCATATGCAATATTTCCGGTAACAGGATTTCTTATGACCCAGATTTCATCAACGTACCATAATTCATCATATGTACCATGCATACAAGATATCATGTTAGTCGTCAATTCCTTTAATAAACTTTGGATTTCAGCATCATCTACTAAAATTTTAACGAGGGCAAAATTTACAAGATAATTCCACACATTATCTTTACTCATTTCATGAGGCATGTTAGTCTTCATACGACCATCCATTCCAGATGTTTCTGTACAATAATTATTTAAGAAAGGATAATCAAAACTGTTATCTTCTATAAAATGAGCATATATATCATTTCGAATCATAAATCCATTGATATCACCTTCCTCATTGACATCACCTTCCTCATAGAAATCATAGTTTGGAATATTGTATCTATCTCCAATATTTTCTGTTGCAAATAGTTTTTTCCCGCCTGTAATATAACCATTTTCATGTTCAAAAAGAGGAATGTCCTTAAAGTTTTCTTCTCCAATATCTCTGAAATAACTTTCAGCATATTTATCAAATCTTTGTACGGACTGTAATGCATATAGTAATTGATTTCTTGTTTTTGTATAATCTTGATTATATTTTTTTAATAAAGCATATTCTGTAGCGAGCATGCCAATATAATATTGCATTTGATCATTGCCATCGCCTGTTGATAAACAGTGATATAGGTTGCTATCCGTTCTTGTCCATTTCTTATTAAGATAAAAAAATGGGTGATTTGTCCCAGCTTTTTCTGTATTTTCGTCAACTATAACAAAATATTTGTCAAGTCTGTCTCGATATAACCAATATTTAGCTAAGTTTTCTTGAATATTTTGTGAAAAGACTGTGTTTTTTAAAAGTAAAAAGATAAATAAACAGCTTAACTTTATATAATAATGTTTCATTTTTATTGCTTTTTAAGTTCATCAATCTCTTTTTGTAATTGAATAATATACAACGTAAGTTCTTCAACTTTTTCTAATAATAGTTTATTCATTTCTCCTAAATCAACGCCTTCTTCATTTATTTCTTTTGCTGAAGGAATACCGGGAAGATGTTTGTTTTCATTAATATAGTTCTCTAATTCATTAAGGGGGATTAATTTGTAGTTTGTGTTAAAAACATAGTCAGGCCAGTATTCTTTGAGTCTTACTGTTATGTTTTCAGCTATAATACCACCCCCCACAGTTAAAGCAAATTTTTCTGATTTTGTTGTTTTAATAGTTCCAATAGATACCGTGCCACCTCTTGGATTTAAAGATAATTGGGAAGGTTTTATATCATAAATTACAGATTGAATATAAGATACTTTATCATCTGAATCGACTCCCATATACATAATTTGAGTATTTCCCCAAATATTTAGTCCATTATCTTTTTCTTCGCTTGGCCATTCCGTGTTTTTATAAGATCCTTCTGCATGTATCCATAAGCGTGCATTTAAAGTTAGATCTTTAGAAAAAGATGAATTGCCATTAACAGTCATATCCCCATTCCCTTTTAAACGAAAAGCTAATTTGTTTTCATTATTAAGGCAATAAATATTATTTGCTTCGTTGCTTCCACGTAAAATAATTCCATAATCTCCATCCGATATTTTTTGTTTTATCCTTCCGGTTACACTTAAATCCATTGGTAAAATATCAGTTCCAATGCTTACTTGTTTGGGAGTCCATTGTAATGCAATTTTTTCCACATTAACACCATTTGTTGCATCTAGATCAGTCCTTTGTCTGACTCCTAAAGCTCCACCGTTCCAACCGTACAGTACGGGACCGTCAATATTTACATCTGCAAAGAATCTTTTTTGAGGAACTGATGTATTTGAATTATCTGCACGTCCATAATATCCTAACCCTGCATATTGGTCACAACTTTCACGAAGATATAAGTCATTATTAAATAATACAAAAGGAGTGTTACATAAACGAGTTTGATTAAGTTGAATGAAATTTGCGCCAAGAACAGATATTATTGAACCGTTTCCTGAGGCATTTGCCGGAGATGTATTGTCTGTCCCGTTATTTTGTCGGGCTAAATTAATGGGGAAATAATCTGTGCTATAAATATTACCACAAGTTTCCGTAGGAGATAAAGGACAGTCTAAACATTCCCATTCCCATGTTGCTTGGGCTGGAGCTTCAGCAGTTTTCCATACTTCTGTTTTAAGTTCATAGGTGTTTCCTGCGTAGGTAACAATTGTTGGTGAACCGTTGAATAAAACATAATGATACGGAACCCATTCTCCGGTATAATTTCGTGAAATACTCCATAAATGTTCGGTATTTGAATTATTCGGATTAGCATCGTAACCTAAAGAAAGTGTGGAGATATCGTTAAGGTATTCTAATGTAACAAGTATATCATTAATAATAATAGTTGTTTCATCGCCTTTATTGTAATCTATTAAAGGATTATATGATTGAGCATATAATTGAAGTGAAAAAAAATTAATAAAAATAAGCAAATAGAATAATGATAGCGGTTTTTTCATAATACTGATTTTTTAAAAATTATAAGATATGTGATTTTATTACAAATTTAATTTTTTAATAAGAACAAACCAATAAAATTTTATATTTTTGAAAAAAATATTCATATGATACATTACATTAAACAAATCTACCGATTTTTAAATCCGAAATTTCAAAATCTTTTTTTGGAATATAAAGTACATTTTAAACCGAGATACGGACATGGATTGCCCGCTCATCAGGACTTGTATACTATAGTTGATGCTCAAAGAGGTGAATATGCGAAAATGCTACACAAGGCATTGCAGTATAAAGAAACAATTTGGGAAATTATGGAGGCAAAGGATGAAAACGATTCGTTGAAGCCGACATGGAATAATGGCTATTTGCCGGGTCTTGATGTAATAGGGGTGTATACTATGCTTGCGGAATTTAAACCGAAAAATTATATTGAAATTGGCTCGGGAAATTCAACAAAGGTTGCGTTTAAGGCTAAACAAGAGCACGGTTTGAATACGCATATCACGTCTATTGATCCGCAACCGCGTGCTGAAATAGATGATTTGGCAGATACGGTTATTCGTGAACCGTTTGAGAATTGTGATTTTGATATTCTCGAAACTTTAGGAGAGAATGATATTTTATTTGTAGATAATTCTCACCGTATTTTACCGAATTCGGATTCGATGGTGTTTTATCTTGAAATTTTACCACGATTAAAAAAAGGTGTAATTGTGCATATTCACGATATTTATATACCGTATGATTATCCGCAATTTATGTGCGACAGATTTTATTCCGAACAATATGGTCTTGCAATGTATATGCTTGCTAATCCGCAGAAGTTTAAACCAATAATGCCTAATTATTTTATTAGTGAAGATCCTGAATTACGTGAACTCATTAGCCCTATTTGGAATCATCCTAATCTTTCTTCGGTTGAACGGCATGGTGGCTCTTTTTGGTTGCAAATATCTTAAGATGTGGAGCATATGAAAGAGCGGATTGTATATCTCGACATCCTCCGAATTGTCGCTATTGTCGCCATTATTTCACTTCATGTTTCGGGTGGGTATTTGTCCTTTCTTTCGCTTCCCAATGATTATAATTGGTGGAAATATTCCTTGCTGATTGATGTGATGGCAAAATGGGGGAGTGCGGTGTTTTTAATGATTAGCGGTGTTCTTATGCTTGCTCCTCATAAATCACAGCCTATCGGACATTTTCTTAAACATCGCTTTGTGCGGATTATCATTCCTTTTGTGGTGTGGGTGTTTATATATAAATTAGTTCAGCCTGCTGATGTCGATTTCTTTTCTTTTAAAACATATACCGGTATTTTGCAGGATATTGTGACCGGGAATCTTCCCTATCATATGTGGTTTGTGTATATGATTTTTGCAATGTATCTCATTACGCCGGTGGTATCGGTTTTTATGAATAATGCACCGGAATCTGTGCTGAAGTATTATTTTGTATTTTGGTTTGTGAGTTCTGTTTTTCCGCAGTTTTGTAAGTATTATTGTGATATGTCTTTGGGAATAGAACCATATCTGACGCTTCATCTTTATGCCGGATTTTATATGCTGGGGTATTATTTGCATACGCATACCATACAATTGCCAAAAGCAGTATATTTGCTTATACCATTGGGTATGACAGTCAATTTTTATCTGACTAAAGAAGCAAGTTTTTCCATAGAAAAAACAGATTTTTTTTATTTGTCTCGCTTTTCTGTGTGGAACGTACTTAATGCAGTGCTCATTTTTCATGCTTTTCTACGTATTCCATGGAAAAAATATTTTTCGCCAAATATCTTTCCTTATATAACAACTATAAGTATGTTAAGTTATGGCGCTTTTTTGTCTCATGTTTTGATAATTTGGGTTTTCGATAAGGGCTTGGTGGGCATAAAACTTATCGGGTACAATATATTCGGCACACCTGTTGAGCTGTATACGGGCTTTGCTGTTATTATTGTGGTCGTGAGTATTGTTTCGTTCGGTTTGTGTTACGTGTTGAGTAAGATACCCTATGTGCGAAAAATGGTGATGTGAGTTTGTTGAGTGAATAAGTAAGAGTCTGTTTATAATGTTCGTTTTTGTTCCTGAAAGGACATTGTAGTATTAAATGTACAATACTGTACCTTAACGCCATTAGGTGTTATATATATGTACATTGTTACTTTGAATATATACGACTCCAGAGGAGTCTGTGAAATACTATGTTTTTGTAATAGCCTCTACTACTACAATCAAACCACGTTGTGGTTGATTGTAAACATCATATTATAAAAATTCTGTTAAACCGGCATGTGTAAAACAAAAAAAGCTGTTTTGGATATTTCCAAAACAGCTTTTTTTATAGTATAAAAAAATTACATTATTCTTTATCTTTACTTTCGTAATGTTTTTTGTATTTGTTACGGAATTTATCAACACGTCCTGCGGTATCAATAAATTTCATTTTACCGGTGTAAAATGGGTGAGAAAAACTTGAAATCTCTAATTTAATAAGAGGGTATTCAACACCCTCAATAGTAATATTGTCTTTTGTGTCTGCAGCTGAGCGTGTAATGAAATATTGATCATTAGACATGTCTTTAAACGCTACGAGTCTGTAATTGTCAGGATGAATATCTTTTCTCATTTGAATATGTATTTTATAATCTACTTATTTACAATTTTGGAGTGCAAATATATAAATTTTAATTTAGAATCAAATTATTTTAATGACTTATCAGTGTTTTTTTTAGATTTAAACAGTTTTTTGAAAAATCCTTCTTTTTTATTTCGAGCATTGCTGTTTTGTGTTTCGGGATTTTCAATATTTTTTTCTTCATAGAGCAGTAATTCAGGATTATCTATATATTTCCCCGGATCTTTTTGGGTAGAATCTTCTTCTAATAGTGAGTTTACATATTCTGTCTGTTGTTTCTCAAACTCTTCTTTATTGGTTATTTCTCCTTTGTTATATGATATGGTAATATAGTTTTCACCATCTTCATTATAGTACTCCCATATTCCGTCTCGTTTATCTTCGTAGTATTTTCCTTTAATGTGGGTGCTTCCATCAACAAAGTAGACAATAAAATCGCCGTGCAATTTATCATTTTTGTAACCTGCTTTCATACGTATACTTCCATCACTGTAGTACCATGTCCATGCACCATCTTTCACACCTTTTTTCCAGTTTTTTATCTCAGCCGGATTGTGCGTTTTGTCTTGCCAATAAACAATAGATTTCCCATCCAGAATCCCCATGTCGTACTGTTCTTCTAATATGAGTAGCTCATCGGCACCATAGTACAACCATTTTCCATTCTTTTTCTTATCATAATATGCACCTTTTGCCGACAATTCCCCGGTTATGTCATACATGGTAACTGTAACCGATTTTAGATCTTCAGGATTATAATACATATCGTATTTCAGTTCTCCGTTTTCGTGGTATTTTTTAAATTGACCAACCGGTATGTCATTTTTAAAATATCCTTCGTAAATTTTATTATTATTATCATCCTTTTTTATCCAGTATCCTTGTTTTTTCTGGTTAATATCTTTGTAGTTAACTAAAGAATCCTGTGCGTTTCCTATACATGCGAGGGCTACGATAAGGTAGAGGCTGATAATGTACTTCATGTGAATATATTAATTGATTTTTTTTACAAATATAAGAAATAATACAATATTTTTTTGAGTACAATGAATTATATTCAATGTTTTGTATCTTAGAGTTTCTTTGTTCAAAGAATAGTGACTCTACATAGAGTCTGTCCATAATGTCCGGTTTTATTCCCGAAAAATATTGGGATAGTAATAAATTTTTTTCATAATTGGTAAAATATGGTTCTCTATACAATCGTTTTCATTCACACCCCAAAAGACGTAAGAAAGCAAAGCTGCATTACGAAAAATAAGAACAATAGCGGGACGTCAGGTTCGAGATATTGAAAGACAATTTACAGATAAACAGAAAGAAAAATATCAAGAATTATTCGTTATTCTAAACAAAATATTACGATAACAAAAAGGTGATAACAAAAAGATTTACAGCATACACGAACCCGAAGTTAGTTGTGTCGCAAAGGGAAAAGAGGCTAAAAAAATTGAGTTTGGAAATAAATCTGGCTTTGTTTTAACAAAAACCACAAAAATTGTAGTTGGAGCATTGGCTTTTGAAGATAATCCATATGATGGACACACGCTTGAAGAACATTTAATACAAACAGAATATTTAACAGATAAAAGACCTAAAACAGGAATTGTTGATAGGGGATACAAAGGCAAAAAGAATATTGAAGGGACAGAAATAATTTTGCCCTCAGCTCCTAAAAAAAAAGCACATCATATCAAAAACAAAAAGCAAGAAGCCAGTTTAGAGCAAGAGCGGGAATTGAACCAATTATTGGTCACATAAAACACAATCACAGAATGTTACGAAACTTCTTGAAAGGTGCAAATGGCAATCAACTTAATACAATTTTAGCTGGAATGGGTTTCAATTTAAAGAAAATGCTTAATAGAATTAAAAAGCAAATTCTTTTTATCTTTTTTGGAATCTTAAATCTTATGAAATCGCTTTTCGTTTTAAAATATGAATGTCAAAAAAATTGCATTCTTCAGGTTTAACTATTTACCTGAGTTCGGTGAAATTTTTTAAGTTCAGAACTCAAAATTATATCGAATTCAGGTTATTACAATTAAATATCTACCCAAAATTTATATCTTTGTTGCATATAAATACATATTGAATGGATTGCATAATTCTTGATGACGACAAATTAACCTGCACAATTCTTGAAGAATTTATTGCAAAAACTGATGGGTTGCATCTCAAAAAAACCTTTAACAACCCCATTGAAGCACTAAATTCTGTAGAAACCACAAGCACGGTTCATCTGATTTTTTTAGACATGGAAATGCCTGAAATGCACGGTATTGACTTTCTCAAAACAAGCATTCACATTCCTCAGGTAATAATTATCTCCAGCTCAAAAAATTATGCTCTTGACGCCTTCGATGTTAACGCAACGGATTTTTTACTCAAACCTATTTCGTATCACCGTTTTTTACAAGCCGTTCAAAAAGCACGGCAACAGCATCACGAAGAAAAATCGCATATTGACACCATAACAAATAATGCATTCTTTTTCAAAAAAAAGAACGTGTTTTATAAAGTGTTGCCACAAGATATAATTTGGCTGGAATCGAATGATAATTACACAAATGTGATAAGCAAGGACAATGTTTTCATGGTAAACAACACACTCAAATCATTTGAAAAAACACTTACCGATAAAAACTTTTTACGTACACACCGAAAATACATAATCAACCTGCAATTTCTGTCACGCATAGAAGACAACCATTTATTTATGGAATATCAAGGAAAAGTAACGGCAATACCTTTCAGTAAAACATACAAAAATGCTCTTTTAAATTCTGCAATTTCTTTTAAATAATAATTACCTTTGCAAAAAAAAATATGCGTACTCACAGGCAATTATTCACACAATTATTAGGACAAACCTCTCCCGCACCTCTCTCGCTTGAAGTTGAATATGCTCGCGGGGTTTACATGTACACTCCCGAAGGGGACAATGTAATAGACATAATATCGGGAGTTTCTGCAAGCAACTTAGGTCATTCGCATCCAAAAATTGTAAGCGCAGTAAAAGAGCAAGCAGAAAAATATATGCACTTAATGGTATATGGCGAAATTATTCAGTCGCCACAAGTGCAATTGGCAGAATGCGTATTATCGCTCCTGCCCGAATCTATTTCGTCACTATTTTTGGTTAATTCCGGAAGCGAGGCCGTTGAAGGAGCTCTTAAATTAGCAAAACGAGTTACAGGTCGTCCGAAAATAATATCAACCCACAACGCATATCACGGTAGCACTCACGGAGCTTTGAGCGTTTTAGGAAACGATTATTTTAAAAATAATTATCAGCCACTCCTCCCCGACGTTCATTTTATTAATTACAACAACACAAAAGATTTAGAAGAAATTGATGCCAATACAGCCTGTGTTATTATCGAACCAATTCAAAGCGAAGCGGGTATCATAATCGGAGACACATCATACTTACAAGCTTTACGGGAAAAATGCACAGAAACTGGCACCTTACTCATTTTCGATGAAGTGCAGAATGGTTTTGGACGAACAGGAAAAATGTTTGGACATGAACATTCTGGCGTTGTTCCCGACATTATTTGCTTTGCCAAAGGACTCGGCGGCGGCATGCCTATTGGTGCGTTTGCTGCCTCAAAAGAACATATGGATAACTTTACGCACAATCCGGTACTGGGACACATTACCACTTTTGGCGGACATCCCGTTTCTTCGGCAGCTGCATTAGCATGTGTACATGAACTTGTAGAAAACTCAAGCATTATCGATGACATTCCGCAAAAAGAAAAGCTCTTCAGAGAATTACTCCTTTCGCACCCAAAAGTTCAATCAATACGAGGAAAAGGGCTCTTTATGGCGGTAGAATTAGATTCGAAAGAATCAGTACAGAAACTCATACAAACAGCTCTCAAAAACGGCGTATTAACCGATTATTTTCTATTTTGCGAAACACATTTCAGAATTGCGCCCCCGCTCATTATTACCGAAAATGAAATTAGAGAAGCATGCACACGACTACATAAAGCATTAGATGAACTATAAAAAATTATTAATAGTACTTTTTTTAGTCTGTAATCAGACCGTGATTTTCTCACAGGTAAAACCTGTTTCTGATACTCTTTTTGAAAAAAAGAATATTATTGACAAGACCCTCAATTTATTCGAATATAACTTTGGTCGAGTTTCGGTATCTGTATATCCGCTTATGAGTCTCGACCCGGGGAGCGGATGGTCATTTGGCACAATGCCCGTTGTGACAATTTCACCAAAAGAAATAAAAGATTTTTACCGCCCTACATCTATCGTTAATCATTGTTCGTATTCAACCGAACGATGGCTTAATTGCAAATCTGATGTTGTATTATACACCCAACACGGCAACGAAGTAAAATTCTACGTTCAATACATTGGTGCACCCGATAAGTATTTCGGGATTGGACAAACCGAACGAAATTATTCACCCATAACATTTTCGTTGAATGAATTTAAAATTCGTGGAAATATTTCAAAAGATATTACGGAAACATTATACATGGGAATAATAGCTGACATCTCTCATATAACCATAGATAAAATTCCGGGATTTACCCAAAAAAATAATTTTATTGCTGGAGTTGGTCCACAAATTTCGTTTGACAATCGAGACAATGTAAATTATCCAACAAAAGGAATGTATGTTTCGAGTAATGCACTGTGGTTTCCTCCAACCGTTACCGAAGGCTATGAGTTTGGCACAGTCGAATTTGACTTCCGAAAATATACTACTATTTATAAAAATATAATTGGTGCAATTCAACTATTTGCGGGATTTTCGCAAGGAGATATTCCTTTTTATTACTTATATCAACTTGGTGGTAAAACACGCATGAGAGGAATTTCTAACAAGAATTTATACATCAACAACAACACCATATATCTGCAAGGAGAAATACGAAAACAGATTTGGAACAGATTTGGACTCGCTGTTTTTGGCGGATATGGAAATGCCTATTCTTCATTAAACACATTTGAACTAGCACACACAAAATACATTTACGGTGCAGGATTGCGTTTTCAGACAAGCAAACGCGACAAGTTAAATCTGCGTATTGATTACGGACGAGGCAGCTTTAACGATTCGGGTATATATATAACCATGCGAGAAGCATTCTAAATAGTTTCTGCGCGAAAACTCCAAATACATCGTTATTCTCATCTTGAAAACAACCATTTACAGACGTAAACTTATTGATTTTCAAGATTTCGAAAGCCTCGTCTTTGAAGCTTTCGCATCAGAAACACAGAAAAAAAGTAGTTTTCTCGCAAGCACTAAATAAGAAATTGCACATTTTTCACCTTTGCTTATAAAAAAATTGTATTTTCGTATCTGTTTTTATAAAACAAAAAACTCTATGTATGAATAGAGTAAACGGTTAAGTATAATCACATGAAATCGAAATATTTAGTCTTTTTACATAATTGTGCGTTATCTTTTTTAACAATCATAAAAGTGATACTTTTATCGAAAAAAGTACGCCTACGTACAGATCAGACATTGCAACAAGATTTATATATTTTAGGAAACAGTCCCAATATACAAAGGACCCTCGAAGAAAACACCACCTTTTTTACCGATAAAGATGTATTAGCTGTAAATTTTTTCTGGAAATCGAATCAATTTTCGCAAATAAAACCGCGCATATACGTAATTTCCTCATTATCTTACTGGGCAAAAGGAAAAATTGACAGCAATGAAGCCGATCGTAAAAGAACATTTTCCGTACTTGCAGAAACGGTTACCTGGGATATGATTCTATTTGTACCTGTTCAGGCTCGAAAACATAGCATATGGAAAAAACAAATCGAAAATAATACACATATCAGTATTCAATATTACAACCTTACACCGATTGAAGGACTCACTTCAATTAATCATTACCTTTTATCTCATAATTGGGGTGTGCCTCGTCCGCATAATGTACTCATACCGAGTATTACTTTTGCAATAAATTCAGGCTATAGTTCAATCTACATATTAGGAGCCGAACATTCATGGCTTAAAGACATTTACGTGTCTGATAAAAATAAAGTATATCTTACACAAAAACATTTTTATAATGAAAAAGAGGCGAAACCGGAAGTAATGTATATTGGCACAAAAAACCAGGAAAAAACATTAGGAGAAATGCTTATGAAATTTATGTATACGTTTAACAGCTATTTTGCATTAAAAAAATATGCAGAATCAAAACATACAACAATTTACAATGCAACTCCAAACTCCTATATTGATGCATTTGAACGAGTTACTATTTTTTAATTATTTTATATGAATAATCAATTTAGAAAACATCTTGTGTTTACCCGAAAACATCGGCTACGCCTTCGCAAAGCACAAAAAACGCTCGGCCTGTGCGGAAAGGCAGTTCACGTCGACAAAAATGTGGAGTTTATGCGTTTTCCACAAAATATATCAATACATGATAATGTCGCAATAAAAGAAGGTGTTAGAATATGCAGTTGCAACACACAAGCAACAATTTCTATTGGAGAAAACACAACCATAGGATATCACAATTTTATATTTGCATCAGAAAAAATACTTATCGGAGCAAATTGTTTAATTGCACCTTTTGTATATATTGTTGACAGCGATCATCAAATACAAAAAAACAAATTAATAAATCAACAAGAAAACTCAACGGCTCCTATTACTATTGGCAACGATGTATGGATAGCCTCAAACGTGACAATTCTAAAAGGGGTAACAATAGAAGACGGAGCCATAATTGCAGCCGGATCGGTAGTTAAAGATCATGTGCCGGCATTTACAATATACGGTGGCATTCCTGCAAAAAAAATAGGAGAACGAACATAATGAATATAGGTATTATCATATTATGCAGATATAATTCGAGCAGACTACCCGGAAAAATTCTAAAAACAATTAACGGGAAAACAATATTAGATTATATTATTGAACGAATAGAGACTGTTGTTTCTCGTTCTCACATAATCGTTGCAACCTCAACAGAAAGTACAGATAATCCGATTGTTGAATATTGCTCGAATCATTCGATACAAGTTTTTCGTGGAAGTTTGACAAATGTAGCCGAACGGTTTTTACATTGCATGAAACACTTCGAAATTGAATATGGTATTCGTATTAACGGCGACAATATTTTTGTAGATACAGAAAGCCTCAAAAACATGATAGATATTACGAAACTGAACAATTATAATGTAATATCAAACCTCAAGGGACGTTCTTTTCCAAAAGGTATGAGTATAGAAATAATAAAACGCGACTTTTACAAAAAGATATATGCAAAATTTTCACGTCCCGAAGCATTTGAACACGTTACAATTGATATATATCCTCATGAAAACGATACCTTTTATTTCTACTACAACACCACATGTCCTGAATGTGCAGGAAAACAAATGGCTATAGATACGGTAGAAGACTTTAAACGAGCAAAAAAAATAATCAATTCATGGGATAAACATCATACCCTGTACAATTTAAAAGACATTTACAGAGAATACAGCAAATTGATATGAAAGAACATTTTAAAGGAAAACACGGACCATTACTTATAGCTGAAATTGGCGGAAATCACGAAGGAAACTTTGCATATGCAAAAAAACTCACACAACTTGCTATTGAAGCAGATGTGGATTTGGTAAAATTTCAGCTCTACACAGGCGATGGAATTGTAAGTCCCGTAGAAAGTCCCACCCGCAATGAGCATTTTAAAAAATTTGAATTAAGCCGCGAACAACATATAAAATTAGCCGAAATGGTTACACAGGCAGGTCTTCAATATACCGCCTCTGTATGGGACACAAGCATGTTTTCATGGATTGATTCATACATACCAATATACAAAATCGGGTCCGGTGATTTAACGGCATATCCGGTGATTAAACAAATTGTTTCAACCGGAAAACCGATAATTCTTTCGACCGGTTTAGCATACGAGCACGAAGTTATTGATGCCATTTCGTATATTCAATCCTTAAACAAAATATATACACACAAAAACATGCTCGGCATATTACAATGCACCTCAATGTATCCGATAAACAACACAGATGCACATTTAAACGTCATGCATTCGCTTCGTTCATTAACCGGTCTTTCTATTGGGTACTCAGACCATACTGTTGGTACTGATGCTTTAGAATATGCCACAGCAATGGGTGCAGAAATATTAGAATTTCATTTTACCGATACGCGAGACGGAAAATTATTCCGCGATCATAAAGTATCACTTACCTGTAATGAGGTAAAAGAATTAATAAAAAAAATTACAATTATTCAGGAACTGCAAGGAGATGGCTACAAAAAGCCATTACCTATAGAAACAGAAAACGAACATGACATTTCGTTTCGCAGAGCCGTATATTTAAACAAAGACCTGCCGGCAAAATCAATAATTACCGAAGATGACATTATTTGTCTCCGACCTCTCCACGGCATAGATGCACGAGAAGCTGACTCTATAATAGGTCGAAAAACTTTGGTAAATATACCAGCTTTTACTAAATTAGATTATTCTTTTTTTGAATAAAAATAATGATTGGAAAAATACTGATATACTATAACTGGAAAATACGTCCGAAAATAAAAGGTTTTTTATTTAAATTCTTTTATTCCGGCAAACAAATTCATATTGGGAAGCATTTCAAATGCGACACATTCCCGGATATATGGCTTACCGGTAATGCAAAAATTTCTATCGGAGATGATGTTATATTCCGTCGAAACGTTGATATTCGAGCTCATAAGGAAGCGAAAATTTCTATTGAAAATAACGTTCGAATAGATAAATTTGTACGAATTTTGGCAAGTAATTCTGCACAGATACATATACAAGAAGGTGCACGAATAGGATGCAATTCTGTACTAAACGGCGGAGATTCAATAAACGTAGGAAAAAAATGTCTCATTTCAGGATTTGTATATTTACAAACAAGTATGCACAAACACGAAGGAGAAAAAAATATACAAGATCAAGGATTTGATCATGCAGAAATTACACTTGGTGACGACGTATGGCTTGGAACTCACGCAACTGTTTTACCGGGTTGCACAATTCATCCGAAAGCTATTGTCGGCAGCAATGCTGTTGTAACAAAAAATGTTGAAACAAAGACCGTTGTAACAGGAATACCTGCAAAACCGATTAAAACAAGGAATTAACATGACAAGACCTCTCATAACAGTTTATATTACAAATTATAATTACGGTCAGTATATTCGTGAAGCTATTACCGGTTTACTGAATCAAACATTTCAAAATTTCGAAGTTATTATTATTGATGATGGTTCGACGGATAATTCAAAAGAAATAATTGAAGAATATGCATCTCATGAAAAGATTCAGATAATATACCAACAAAACAAAGGACTTAACGTTACCAATAATGTTGCAATTAAAGCATCCAAAGGCAAATACATCATGCGTCTTGATGCCGATGACTTTCTGACTCCTGATGCATTAGAAGTAATGAGCACAAAATTAGAATCTGACGAAAACCTCGGGCTTGTTTTTCCGGATTACTATATGGTTGACAAAGAGGGTAATATATTAAATATTGAACAAAGACATTCTTTCAACGATGAAGTCAGTCTGTTTGACCAACCGGCTCACGGGGCATGCACAATGATTCGCACAGATTTTTTAAAAAACCTTGGCGGATACGATGAGCAATATACCTGTCAGGACGGATACGAATTATGGATAAAGTTTGTGACCAAATATAAAGTTGCAAACGTAAATAAACCTTTATTTTATTATCGTCAACACGGAAAAAACCTCACATCAAACGAAGATAAGATACTGCGAACCAGACAATTAATAAAAGACAATTATATACAAAAACATATCCAGACCTTTCCGAACACCATAACAATAATACCTGTTCGGGATACAAACACCATAGCATTTGAAAAAATTGAAGGCACCTATTTATTAGACATTGCTATTCAAAATGCCCTTAAATCAGAAAAAACCGGTACAATTATTATTAGCTCACCGGATTCGGCGATAAAAAGACATATAGAACACAGCTATACGAAAACCGAAAGAATTATCTTTCATGAACGTGAAAAATCACTCTCACGTTTAGATCAAACACTTGATTCAACAGTACTTTCAATTCTTAATGATGCCCGATTTTCGCATCTTAATCCGGAATTTGCTCTTATTATTTCACCGGAATTTCCATTGGTTAAACACACATCGTATGAAGATGCTATACATACCATGCTTATTTTCAAAAGCGACTCTTTAATAAGTGTTCGCGGAGAAAAGGGATTATTTTACCGACATGACGGAAGTGGTATGAAACCAATACTTCATCAAGACAAATTTACAAAATTAGAACGAGAAGCATTGTTCAGAAATGTAGGTGGCATTACAAGTTGTAATGTTGCTCATTTTAAATCAACCAAAAAAATTATTTCGGGAAAAGTCGGACATATTGAAGTAACACAAAAAGAAGCAATGCATGCAAATACATCATTTAATTTAGATATTATTGCACACTTATACAATCAAAAAAACTAAATACAAATTGCATATGATTTCAATTAAAACACTCAAACCATTTTTATACAGCCTTGCTGTTATACTTGCATTTTTCATCAGTATGCTTGTTTATTTTTCACCGGTACTTGAAGGCGAACAATTACGTCAACATGATGTTATACAATATGAAGGAATGTCTAAAGAAATCAGAGACTATAGGGAAGAAACCGGAAAACAAACACTATGGACAAACTCGATGTTTAGTGGTATGCCGGCATATCTTATTTCGGTACGATATGACAACTTAATCAAATATACATTTGCTCCATTAAAAAATAATAAGTCACATCCGCATATGCTGGCTTTTATGTATTTCTTATGCTTTTTTATCGCATTACTATTACTCAACGTGCGCATTGGTTTAAGTATGCTTGGGGCATTATTTTATGGTTTTTCATCCTATTTTTTCGTGATTATTGAAGCCGGTCATATCACCAAGGCCATAGCCCTGAGTTATATGCCGGTTATTATTGCCGGTGTCGTCGCAACATACCAAGGCAAAAAATGGTTAGGAACCGCTTTATTTGCTCTGTTTCTTTCATTACAAATAATGATTAGTCACTTACAAATAACATATTATACCTTATTAATCATTTTAATCTTCGGCATTTTTCAAGTTTATACATCCATAAAAACTAAAACTGTACGAGATAATTTTATAAAACCATCCGCTTTTTTACTGGTCGGTGCATTATTAGCTATTTTACCGAACCTGAGTAATTTATATATGACCTATGATTACGGTAAAGATACCATGAGAGGCAAATCGGAGCTCACACACGACAAAGAAGATCAAACAACAGGGCTTAATAAAAGTTATGCTCTTTCTTACAGTTATGGAATTGGAGAAACATTTAATTTGCTCATACCAAACTTTAAAGGAGGTGCTTCTTCCGGAGAATTAAGCAAAGACTCTCATATGTTTAAAGCGCTTGAAAAAAATCAAGTTCCTCGAAATCAAATACGCAGTATGACAGAAAATGCACCGCTATACTGGGGAGAACAAGCATCAACATCCGGACCCGTTTATATAGGTGCTATTGTTATATTTTTATTTGTCTTTGCCCTGTTTATTGTTACCGGTCCCATAAAATGGTGGTTACTTTCTGCAACCATTTTTTCAATTATGATAGCATGGGGAAATAATTTTATGATACTCGTAGAACCAATACTTGATTATTTTCCGGGATTTAATAAATTCCGGACTATATCAATGATATTGGTTATTGCACAGTTTTGTATTCCGCTTCTCGCAATATTCGGCTTACGCAAATTCTTCTCACAACAAAAAGAAGAAGATACAAAAGCACTTTTCAAAAAATTACTCTACAGTTTATATATTATAGGCGGACTTATTCTTCTATTAATATTTACTGCCGACATGCACTCATTCAGAGGAAGTGTCGACAATCAATTACAATCTGCATGGCCGGACTGGCTTATAGATGCCTTACGAAAAGATCGAAAAAGTCTGCTTATTGCCGATGCATGGCGTTCTCTTGGTTTTGTTGTTGCGACATTTACCGTTCTCACCGCATATCATTTCAAAAAAATTACAGTACATACAAGTATTGCCATTCTTGTTGTTCTTACCCTACTCGATTTATGGCAAGTAGATAAACGATATTTGAATGATGATGATTTTGAAAAAACACGTAAAGTTCAACAAGATTATTTCGCACCGCGTGCTGTAGATAAACTTATACTACAAGACACAGCAATGCATTACAGAGTTATGAATCTCGACAATCCGTTTAATGATGCAGTCACCTCATATCATCATAAATCTATTGGTGGTTATCATGGTGCAAAATTACAACGATATCAGGATTTAATTGATTTTCATTTAAGTAAGATGAATATGGATGTATTTAATATGCTTAATGCAAAATACTTCATTGTTCCCAATAGAGAAACAGGAGAACGACAAGTCCAGCCAAACACCAAAGCATTAGGTAATGCATGGTTTGTTCAGCACGTACGGTTTGTACCAAACCCTGATGCGGAAATTGAAGCACTCAATTCTTTTAATCCGTCTGAAACAGCTGTTGTTGACACACGATTTAAAGATGATATCACTGACAGCTCATTTATATTAGAAGCTTCAGCAAACATAGAACTCACTTCATATGCTCCCGACAGACTTACATACTCGTCGTCAAATAAACATAAGGGACTTGCTGTTTTTTCTGAAGTTTTCTACGACAAAGGTTGGAACACATATATTGATGGCGAATTAACACCACATATTCGGGCTAATTATATACTTCGCACACTTGAAATTCCTGCGGGAAATCATCATATAGAATTTAAATTTGAACCCAAAGCTTTTTATGTAACAAATAACATTTCGTTATATAGCTCAATAGTACTGATTCTCGTTCTTATTTTAATATTTGCACAAGAAATACGAATATGCATTCAGGAACGGAAAAAAATTAGTAAGTAATTTCATATGGGAATAGTACAAAAACAGTCCATTACAGGCTCCGTCGTTGTTTACGCCGGAGCTGTATTGGGCTTTATTACCAGCGGACTACTATTCCCGCATTTTTTACGCCCCGAACAAATCGGACTTCTGAGTCTTTTAGTTACCTATAGTGTTCTTTTTGCACAATTAGCTTCAGGAGGATTTCTTCATACAATAAGCAGAATGTTTCCATACTTTAGAAACTATGAAGAAAAACACAATGGCTTCTTATATATTATTATTATTGTTACCACAATTGGCGCAATTTTAATTACCGCTACATTTCTTATTGCAGAACCCTTAATTGTTTCAAACTCTGCTCAGGAAAACACATTATTTACTCAATACGCATATCTCATAGTTCCGTTATTTATCAGCATCGTTTTTTTTAATGCATTCGACGCATACACCCGAGCTATGTATAATGCGGCACGAGGCATACTTCAAAGAGAACTCATTTTACGTATTATTATACTGGGAATATTCGGTTTATATTGGGCACAATATATTTCCTTTCATCAGTTTATTCATTTATATATTGCCGCCTACGGCTACATAATGATTTATATGACTATCCGACTCATATCGGACAAACGATTTCACCTTTGCAAACCAAACAAAGAAATACTTACACAAAAAATGCGAAAAGAACTCACAAACGTAAGTATGTATGGGTTTTTTATTAGTGCAGCAAGTTTTCTTATTCTTAATATTGACCGCATAATGATTGAAAAAATTATTATCGACAATCCACTGGCACAAGTTGGCATTTATACTACCTGCACATATTTCGCAACCATGATAATACTTCCGGCTCGCCCTCTTATAAAAATATCGACCCCAATAATTGCAGACGCATGGAAAGTCAAAAACCTCGGAAAAATTCAAGAGTTATACAGCAAAACAACTATTAATCAAGCTATAATCGGAACACTTGTATTTGTTGGAATTATTGTAAATCTCGATTCTATTTTCCGAATTCTTCCGCAAGAATATTCGCAAGGTTTCTGGGTTATAATATTTATTGGTTTATATTATTTAACCGAAATGTTTTCCGGCACGAACAATGCAATTATTGCTAATTCACCTCATTATAAAATTTTATCAGTAAGTATTTTTATTTTTATTGGACTTATCATTATACTGAATATAATTTTTATTCCTCGTTACGGCATTTCCGGTGCAGCCTTTGCATCATTTATTGCAAAATTTATATACCAATGTTTTACATTTCTTTTTGTAAATAAAAAATACAAACTCCAACCATATTCAAAAAAGCATATTATTGTTTTACTTATCGGAGCAATAAGCATTGCCTGTTGTTTTCTTATTCCACCTATCTCGTCACTCATAATATCTATTATTGTACGCAGTTTAACGACAATAATTATTTTTGGCGGATTAACTATTGCATGTTCAGTTTCTGAAGATGTTACAAACGTATACAAATCTCTGCTGCAAAAAATCAAATAATTTCATACACATATATTTTCCAATAAGAATCATTGTGTTGAAACATTCCAAATAATTCCAGATTTTGCTGCTCATTATATACAGGAACGGCCGAAAAAATATACTGGGCTCCCATATTTTTCAATTGCGTATAATCCAATGACAAATCAGAAATTACTGTCGTATCAGTTTTTGAAAAGCGGTATTGAATTCCTAATTCATGTGAAAAAATATAACATCGCGAGCCCCATGAATTAAAATAATCATTAATAACAGAATCTTTATCTAACTCCTGCGATATTATTTTTTTAAACTCATCTTTATAAGCGAGACTATAATTTCTCTGATAACTATCAAGTGTATAAAACCCGTTATACACAGCTATTTCCGGAACTAAACCAATAGAAACAATCCGGTACGAATCCGGAGGTTCTGCAATAGAATCACGAATTTCCGCAAACAATTTTGTATCATAAAACCGAGAATATGAAAGTTTGGGAGGATGCGGGGATGATGTAAGTGCATTTTTCACATATGGATAAACCATTTCATAATAACTTGCCAACACTTTTGTATTACTTGCTAATACAACAAAAAATTGAAGTATCACAACTACATACAAAGGAACTATTTTTTTATTTTTGGAAAGAAATACATAAATACTAATCGAAAATGCCATTATCCATAAAAAAGGCAATAACCAATAAAAACGTTGCCATTGAATAATTTTTAATAATGCCACATTATCTTTAATTACCTGAAAATGTCCATAATCCCATATACCATATAATAAAACTATAGATACAATCACAATACAAATTCTTTGTAACAATCTACACATAGAAAAATGCACACATTTCTTTCGAAAAAACAGTACGGTAAATACAACAAACAAAAGAATTATACCATGATACGAAGGTGCATGATAATAGCCAAATAAAAGCAATTTTCCAGCTGACTGCAACGACTCAATAAAAGACAAATTTTTAGGAAAAAATTCAACACGATGAGAAACAAAAGAAGCATCAAAAAACTGAGCTACTAAATGAATTTCAGAAACTAATTGTCCAATAAACAAAAAGAGAATACCGAGAAAAAGTTGTTTCGAAAATCTTCGTGTTTTATATATTTTTCGTAACCAAATAATACCCAAAAAAAACAAAATAAAAACCCCAACATATATTAAAGAAGAATAAAAAGCATAAAATATAATTATTAGATAATGATACCTGGAAGCTCTATCATTATACAAATACACAAATGCCCATACTATAAGAGGTATGCCACTAATTGCTATACCGGGATGAGTACCGTAAAAAGGTAATAATGCAAAACTAAAAGAAAGAATATATACAAAAAACCGTGTATGTTTATGATAGAAAATATTGGAAAAGACATGTTTTTTCAATAATAAAAACATACCAATAAAACTAATAATATGGGTAAGCATATAATTAATAAGAAAAGCACAAAAAGGGGAACAAACTATAAACAAAAGTGTAAGCAATGAATAACCGCTTGGTAAAGAATTACGCGGAATACCATTCATAATTTGCTTTATCGTATTCTCATTAGAAATACAAAAAACATGTTCATTTTCAGCAACTATTTTATACCAAACAACATCCGAATCTAAATTATCATGAATAAAAAAATAAGCATCCTCTCCTAATACGAAATAGGGAAAAAAATAAATAATAAAAATACATACGGTAAAAATCCAATAGATAGTAGAACGAGACATAACTTATTTCTTTTTATACAACACAAGAATTCCGCCTATTAACAATGTCGGAAAAAATTGACATGCATGAATTACAACAGATGTTGCAAAACTATATTGTTCCGAAATATCAAAGGCAGATAAAGCAATGACAATAGCCATTTGGAACACTCCAATGTATCCGGGAGACGAAGGAATAATAATTGCGAAATTAACAAGTGACAATGCTAACAACCCAATAATAGAAGCACTCATAAAACCAACTCCTATAATTGAATATATAGCAATAATAAACACAAGCGCTTCTATCAACCAGATAAGAATTGATAGAAATATAATTTTAAGCGTATTATTACGCGTTTCTAAAAAAACTATTGAATCATAAATTTTTTGAACTATTGGAGCAAATTTATATAAAAAATTATGTTTCTGATTCAAATAATTAATTATTCGCATACCATGAAAATATAATAAAACCAAGAACATCAACACCGGCAACAAAACAGAAAGAACAACAATAAAACTTCTGTATATATATACATCATCTGCCTTTAAATTTACTAGCGCCAATGAAGCTGCAAAAAAAAACAACAAAATAGTTGCATCAATTATTTTCTCAACTCCAATAGAGCTAAGTGAAGTAATACGAGGAATAGCAGTTTTTTTACTAAAATATTCCATCCTCACCAATTCGCCTCCACGAGCAGGCAATACATTATTTCCTGCATAGCCGAGAACTATACTTTTAAAAAAATGGAAAAAATCTTTTTTTTGTGCAGGAAACATAAGCTGCCAGCGAAAAGTTCGAAAGATAAAAGCAGATAAATACACACAAGACATCAATATAATAATGCCTAAAGATGTCTGCGAAATTATAGTCCAAGTTTTTGAAATATCATATTGAGAAAAAAAGTACCATAATAAAAATACCGTGATAATGATACCAACAATTCCCAACACCGTTTTTTTATTCATAGCAACCTATTTATCAGATTTTGGAGGATTATTCTGAGATATAATTTCTTCAATAATATAAAATGGACGTTTTTTAACTTCAAAATATATACGAGCAATATATTCACCAATAACACCAAGCATAATCATCATAATTCCACCTAAAAAAAACATACCAACGGTTAATGTTGCCAAACCCGGAGTATCAGAAGGTGAATGCCCCAATACTTTAAAATCCAACAAACGATGAAAAATAAAAAAAATGCCGATAATAAAGGAAGGAATAGAAATAATAAAACCGAGATAGGTAGCTAATTTCAAAGGTACAGTAGAAAAATCAAACAGACCGTCCATAGCTAACTTTAATAATTTTTTAAATGTATATTTAACTTCACCGGCAGCTCTTTCAGCACGTACATATTCAACCCCAATTTGCTTATACCCGGCATACGCACGTAACCCCCGCACAAACCGACTTTGTTCTAACATTTCTTTTGTTAAGGTATCAACAACCTTTCTGTCCATTACGCAAAAATCACCTGAATCTAGAGGTATTTCAATATCACTTATTTTATGCAGAATACGATAAAACAAACTATATGCGATTCGTTTAATAATATTTTCTTTACGTTTTGTTCTTATAGCATACACTACTTGATATCCTTCACGCCATTTTTTCAAAAAACGAGGTAATTCCTCCGGTGGATCTTGCAAATCGCCATCCATAATAATTACCGCATCGCCTTTTGATGCAGCCATGCCGGCAGAAATAGCAGCCTGATGACCAAAATTTCGCGTTAATTTAACTATAGATATACGCGAATCTTGTTGACAAATATTTTGCAACAAACACAAGGTATTATCCGTTGAACCGTCATCAACAAAAAGTATTTCATAATCCTCTTTCCATAATGGACTACTTTCTGTTAAACGAGCATATAACTGCTCAACATTTTCTTCTTCATTCAATAAAGGAATAACAATTGATATCATAACGAAAAACCTATTTGACCAGACAAAGAATTATTTTTTGGAACAAAATCAGCATTCATTCCCATAACTTTACATCCTTCTGCAGCTATTCTAATAGAATTATTAGTACTCCGTTCATCAGGATATATATGACTCATATTTATAATAAATGAATTATCGAGTGGCATTTTACAATCGGGAACTTTCTGAGAAAAGCCCAAATCACAAACTGTAGCAGCTGTTTTTGTCCGGAATACCGATTTTTTCAAAATCCAATCTTCTGAAAATGTCGGATTAATGCGTGGTAAAAAATCTATCATCATCTCAGCAATTTCATCTGTTTCCATTGTTGCAATTTGCTCAGACAATGCGAAATACCGAGATAAATACACAATATGTCTATTATCGTACTCAGCAGCAGGAATAAAATTGGTGTGTTCGATTACACCACCAAAAGGATAGCCGTCATCGGCAATATTCAACCAATACACATCACTCAAAGGCTGATCCAATTCAAGCACAACACATATAGCTCCAAAATAAGAAACTTGAGCTAAAAAATCGGCATAATCCGGAAGTATCGGACGAAATAATTGTGCTAAAAACGGACTCGGAATAGTAAACACATACGAGTCTCCCGAAAAATCTCTCTGAGATGTATGTATACAGCTAATGTTATTATGTAATACTGAAATAGATTTCACCGGATGCTCTGTGTAAATTTCAACATTATATTCATCTAATTTCTGCAATAAAGCCTGCAATACAACTTGCAAACTCCCTTGCACATACCCTAATCGTTCGTCACCACTTTTCCGCGAATTCATACGCTGACGCATTCGTCCTATCATCCATGTAAGTGGTACGTGCGACGAAAATGGACCAAATTTTATATTCAACAAAGGATTCCATAAAGATTTTGCCGTGCTTTTTCCAGCCCATTTATTGAGCCAAGCGAAGGAAGACACATGCTCATATTTTCTCCACGATGCAATTTTCCCTAAAAAAAGTGTTGTTATTCCGAACCTAATTTTATCAAAAAAATGTATTGGTTTGAATTTCAATAAATCGAATGGCGTATTAAAATTAAAAATCTTTCCATTTTTAAAAACGCCCATTGATGTTTTTTTATAAAATAATTTATCTTCAATTCCTAATTCTTTGATAAGCCAATGCAATTCGGCATCATGTGTAAAAAAATGATGATAAAACAATTCCAATTGATTACCGCCCACATCATAAGTACTCAACAAACCGCCGATATTTTTACCAGCTTCTACAACTACAACATGTTTGTCATTTTTTGCAGCAATATAGGCTGTGGCAAGCCCCGTTATTCCACCACCAACAATAATAGTTTCTTTTTGTTTCACAGCGATTTCATATTTTTCTTAATATTTTTCAAAATTACAATTATTATTTTTTTCTTTTGGTTAATATCTTTTTTTTTTTAGTTTTGCAACGCAATAACACATAATTACCAATTTATTAATCATTAAACACCATTTTTGCTATGAGAAAAAATCTATTTACCTATTTTATGATTGTATGCTTATGCTGTATTTCTACACTAAGCAATGCTCAAACAGACACTGTTTCATCAGGAACAATTATTTTTGAAGATCCAAATTTTAACGGTCTTCCACAAGGTCAAAACATGGATTCTTTACGTAATTTGTACAAATCGTTTCCGCAGCAACATCTACTTAAAAGTGAAGAAACCCGTACTCTTCCGGTAGTAGTTCACGTTATACATGACGGAATCGCAGGAGAAATAACAGACGAACAAATTATGCAAGGAATAGACTATATTAACCAAGCATTCGGAGGATATGACTATTATAATGAAAGTGTTGAAACAAACATTCAGTTTCAACTGGCTGAAATAGATCCTAACGGAAACCCCACAAACGGAATTACACGCACAGAGTCATCATTAACTAATATGGATATGACAACTGTAGGGTATTATCCTAAAGATGATTTACCGCTTAAGAATTTATCACGATGGAATCCACATGATTACATTAACATATGGTTAGTTAACAGTATTTGCTCGGGATATAATTGTGGTGTTGCCGGATATGCTTATATGCCGACAGCTCTCAATAACATTCCACTACGAGACGGTATAGTTGTAGAATCTCAATATTTTGGTGCTACGGCACAAAATACGAGCGTTGTTATTCACGAAATCGGTCATTATCTCGGTCTTTTACATACATTCGAAGGCGGTTGTGAAAATGATAATTGCAATGTTGACGGCGACATGGTGTGTGACACTCCGCCACAACATAATAATGGTACTGCGGGATATTACTCATGTACATCAGGAAACAATACCTGTACAACAGATGCTGATGATCAGTCCACAGAAAACCCGTTTCGCCCGGTTGCTCTTGGTGGTCTTGGTGATGTTCCCGACATGAAACACAATTTCATGGATTACAGTAATACATCTTGTTATACTTCATTCACAAATGGTCAGGGTCAGAGAGTGAACAATACTATTTCTAACATTCGGTACGAACTGCTTTCTTCACCGGGAATTTTAGATTGTACTACACCAATTTCTGTATCCCTTGAATGGCCTGCAGAAGAAATAACTATAGGAGATTCTTTCACTATTGCAAACAATACAACAGAAGCATCATCATACGAATGGTATATTAATGACGTATTTGTTCACTCACAAGAAAATTTTGACTATACTGCAAGTGAAACCGGCACATTTACCGTAACACTTGTTGCATCAAACGGTGAAGAAGGATGTACCAAAGAAGAATCATTTACTTTTGCTGTGACCTGTCCGGTAGAAGCATCATTCTCTTACACAAGTTTAAAAACAACTCCTCATAATCCTCTTACATTTACAAACACCAGTTCTCAGGCTCATTCATATTCATGGTTAGTTAACGACACGGAAGTATCAACCGATGAAGATTTTACATTTACTCCAACCGAAACCGGTGCATTTTCGATTAATCTAGTGGCATCAAACGGATTATGCGAAATTGCTGCTCAAAAAGTATTAGTTACCGTGCAAAGTGCATTACTTCCGCAAGCGGGTATACCAGTATGGCCACTTATGCCAAAAACATCAAACAGTGCTGTTACCGTTGATTTTAGAAATGTTCCGGCAGAAGTTGAAACTTTTTCAGCAGATGAATCTGACGATAAAAATGGATCTGCAGCTGCTTCATACGATAATTGCGGAAATTTAATGTTCTATGCGATTCATGATGGCACCAGCAATCCAAAGAGTATTCAATTATATACAGCTGAAGGCACAAAACTTACTAACGAAGGATTAAACGGTATACGTTCATGTGATATACACATAGTAAAAGTTCCTGAAACAAATTATGAGTGGTATATTATTTACAAAGAATGGACTGATACTATAAAAGCATATAATATGGAACCTTTTACACCAACAAATTGGGTGTATAGTCGTGTGTTATATAATGGCGGGAATACTATCGAATTTCACGAAAAAGATAAACCTCTTGAATTAGCAGATAATTCTCAAACAACATATACAACTGCTGCTGCAGTTTCGAGAACTGTTCCCGGAACACCAAATGCTCATTATTTATATTTAATGCAACGTTCGTGGGATAATCCAACAATTCAATTACACAGATATATTATTGACAATAATGATATTACATTCGAAAAATCAACCGGAGATATAAATTATGGATGGGCTGATGTTTCATGTGCAATGGTTGATGCAAAATTAAATCCTGAAGAAAATATGATTGTATTCACAAGCAGAAATTATTCAACATCTCAAAATGATATTCTGTTTATGAATTGCGAAGAATTTAGTAACAATCCTGCAAATTACAGATTATTTGCCCTTGGTAACCAACTTATACAAAACAATAACAATGAATGGGTTACAGCAAGCAGTGTAATTAATGATATTGGTAAAAGTGTTTCGTACTTTGATTTTAGTCCAAACGGCAAATTTATATTCTTTATTAGTGGTGGGAACCAAGCTCGAAGAAGTTCGTATGTAAATTATTTGACACAATTAGAGATTCCGGATAATGTATACGATTCTCAAGATTTATGTTATTTAAGAATACAAATACAAACGGGAAAATCAAGCTTAGCTGATATTTCTTCAGCATACAATGGAAATCTCTATTTCACTAAACAAACATTCAACGAATCTGAAGATAAAAAACTATACATCATTCCGGAAGATGTTGCTAATTCATATATAGAACAAAATATAATTCCCGGTTCTATAGACTTCAGCACTTCAGAAAATCCAAATATTGATATACCTTCAGGTATTGGTATAACACAACTTCCGACACAAATAGCAGGATATAATTATCTGAAAGATGATGCTGTAAATACGCATGTTGCTATCAATGCAATAGGGTGTGATGGCGATTGTGCTGAAAATTCTTTCACGGTAGACGTTTTTGAAACAGAATCAAAGATTACTGTTGGTACATTCAATGTTGACAGTTGTATTGCAGAAATTAATTTCTGTGCAGATTATAACACATCATACTCTATCCGTGAAAATGTAACAAATTCGGTATTTACCGATGCTATTATTAATGGAGAAGTTCGTTATCCTAACAACGATGACGAATTTGTTTTTGTTGTTGAAAACGATTGCGATTCACTGTGTACATCAATAGATTTAGCAATAGACACCGTACAACAAAACTGCGACAGTACAGAGGTTGAACTATTAATAAATGTCACAAACATCGGCATTTCACCTATGATATCTTCTGTACCTTTTACTGTTTATACGTCTGATTATTCAAACATTGTATACACAGGCACTATAGATCAAACAATAGAAACCAACGAAACAATTACCGTTTCAGCAAGAGTTCCACGCTCAGAAAACAGCACATTTTTTATTCATTTAAATGATGATGGAAACTTTATTTCTCTTGGTTATCCGGTAACTGATATAGTAGAATGTGACTACACAAACAATACGGATTCAATTACGGTATCATACCCATCTCTGACTCTTAATTTAGGTAATGATACAACAATATGTCACAATTCAACACTGATTATTAAAGCTCCGGAAGGCTTTGAATCACACATTTGGCTCAATTCATACAGCACCGCTCCTACCTATCAGGTATTTGGAGAAGAACGTGTATTTATTGAAGCAACTGATGCTTGTGGTATGGTATATCATGATGACATTCTTGTTTCAATTTATGATACAATTGTTGACATGTATTCTGATGTCACCATTTGTAACGACTCAAGTGATGTATATGAAATAACTCTGACTAATCATGAAGACACGAGCATTACACCAAATATCGGCATCACACGGACAGGTGATGGTTTTATTTTTAATCCGAATGAAACCACAACATATACTATGCATTTTACCGGTGAAAATGGTTGCATAGTAGAAGATTCGTTTACCGTTTTTGTTGAAGAATGTGGTTCAGCTTGTACTGTAGATGCAGGAGAAGATGTAACAATATGTAACGCTTCTTCAACAAGGCTTACTGCATCATCTACTGATTGTAATGAAGGAACTTCATTATGTTCTGAACCTGTATCACCAACCGTAAGTTGTGACAATGCATCACGAACTATTAGCGGAAACAGTTGGGAAAACATTAACGATATTGTAGCTGTTCCTTCCGGAGAAGAATTTACCGGCGGTATTAATATGAATGGCGGTACGCTCATCATTTGTGGTGAATTCAATCCACAAAACATTAATTTCAATTCCGGTTCTATCATTGTATTAGGTTCAGCTGACATTTCTAATATGAATATGAATAATGCTCAATCAATATTTGAAAATTATGGTACTGTTAGTTTTGGAAATGCAACCTGGAACGGTACAATAATCAACCATGGTGATATGTCGTTTAATAATGACTGCAATTGGAATAATACACAAGCACAGCTTATTAATACAGGTGAAATACTCTGCAAACAAAGTTTAAACAACAATGGTATTATTGACAATTCCGGTTCAATTACAGTAAACAATTCATTCAGAAACAATTCAGAAGGACAACTCACTTCTGTCTGCAAAATAAATGTTTCTCGTGAATTCCATAATAATGGGACATTACACAATCAAGGAATTATTTCAGTTGATGAAACAACATTTATCAACGGCTCAGGCACAACTAACATGTTGGAAGGAAGCTTATTGTCTACAACAAACATATATGTTAACGCTCCTGTTTCTGGAATTGGCGATGACTGTGCATTAATTGATGTATCGGGTATAACTACTTTAAACAGTAATACTAATTTTGAGGGTAATGTTTCATTATGTGATGCAAATGGTATTGAAACAAATAATATTAATTATAGTTCAGATTGTTCTTGTGAAGCAAATGGAAACGCTTCTCAATTATCATATACATGGACTCCGAAAACCGGATTGGAATCAACATCAGGCAAGAAAATTGTTGCTGCTCCTACAACAACAACGACGTACACCGTAGAAGTTACAGATGCCGATGGCAACACATCCTCTGACATTGTTACGGTATTTGTTGAAGACTGTCCAAGTCCTCTGGAAATATTCCCAAATCCGTATACAACATATGTTGATATTATTATTCATACCTCAACAAGCACTACGGCTCTTGTGCAAATAAACGGTATAAATGGTGGTACATACTATTACAATAATTCGGTACCAACAAATGAGATGTTCAGAATTTATCCGCCGTCAAACACAGGCACATATATACTTAAGGTTGTTGCCGATGAATTTATAGAACAAGAAACAATTATTAAAGAATAATTTTGTACTAATTAATGCATTCAAAAAGGGTCAACACATATTTAGGCATGTGTTGACCCTTTTTTTTGTATAAAAAAACCTTTATCTAAAGCTGATGATTCTGAAAGATTAACTTATCTCTATTTTAAATTTCTGAAAAAAAATAATACTTTTTAGAATAAAATATGATATATAAATAAAAATCTTTACTTTAGCCCATTATTAAAATAAAGTAACGTAATTTAATAACTATAAATAATATAATATGGCTAATTTAGATTTAAGCAAATATGGAATTACCGACGTAAAAGAGGTAGTGCATAATCCATCGTACGAACTACTTTTCAAAGAAGAAACTAATCCTGCGTTAGAAGGTTATGAAAAAGGTCAACTTACTGAGCTAAAAGCAGTTAACGTAATGACCGGAGAATTTACCGGTCGTTCACCTAAGGACAAATACATAGTTCAGGACGACACTACAAAAGATACTATTTGGTGGACTTCTCCGGAATCTCCAAACGATAACAAACCTACAACTCCTGAAGTTTGGAAAGATTTGAAAGGAATCACAACCGAACAACTTTCAGGTAAAAGATTATTTGTTGTTGATACTTTCTGTGGAGCCAATGAAGACTCACGTTTGAAAGTTCGTTTTATTATGGAAGTAGCATGGCAGGCACACTTTGTGAAGAACATGTTTATCCGTCCAACAGAAGAAGAAATAGCAAACTATGGCGAGCCAGATTTCGTATCACTGAATGCTTCGAAAACAACGAACAAAAAATGGAAAGAACACGGATTAAACTCAGAAGTTTATACTGTATTTAACCTTTCCGAAAAAATGCACGTAGTTGGTGGTTCATGGTATGGCGGCGAAATGAAAAAAGGTATGTTCGCAATGATGAACTATTACCTGCCACTTAACGGCATGGCTTCGATGCACTGTTCTGCTAACGTTGGTAAAGATGGCGATGTAGCTATTTTCTTCGGACTTTCGGGTACAGGTAAAACTACCCTTTCAACAGACCCAAAACGTAAACTTATTGGTGACGATGAGCATGGATGGGATAAAGACGGTGTATTCAACTTCGAAGGCGGTTGCTACGCTAAAACAATCGATTTAGATAAAGAAGCCGAACCAGAAATTTTCAATGCAATCAAACGTGATGCTCTTCTTGAAAATGTGACTGTTGATGAAAATGGTAAAATTGACTTCACAGATGGTTCTGTTACACAAAACACTCGTGTGTCATACCCAATTTATCACATCGAAAACATTGTGAAACCAGTATCAAAAGCCGGACACGCTAACAAAGTAATTTTCCTTACAGCTGACGCCTTTGGTGTATTACCTCCGGTTGCAAAACTTACTCCTGAGCAAACAAAATATCACTTCCTTTCAGGATTTACAGCAAAATTAGCAGGAACTGAACGTGGTGTAACAACTCCACAACCTACTTTCTCTGCTTGTTTTGGAGCTGCATTCCTTTCTTTACACCCAACCAAATATGGTAAGGAATTAGTTAAGAAGATGGAAGAGCACGGAGCTGAAGCTTATCTGGTAAACACCGGATGGAACGGAACCGGAAAACGTATCTCTATTAAAGATACCCGTGGTATTATTACTGCTATTCTTGATGGTTCAATTGAGAAAGCTCCTACTAAGAACCTTCCTGTTTTCAACCTTGAAGTTCCAACAGAACTAACTGGTGTTGAAACAAAGATTCTCGACCCACGTGATACATACACAGATCCTAAAGAATGGGACGACAAAGCAAAAGACCTTGCTTCTAAGTTTATCAAAAACTTCGATAAGCACACTGATAATGAAGAAGGAAAAGCATTGGTTGCTGCAGGTCCACAATTATAATTTTATCATTTTTTTTCATATAAATCCTCCAAAGAAGTACTTTGGAGGATTTTTTTTATCTCTCTGTTTATTACAATTATTGTATAGAAAACCTGCCTTAACGATATGTCTACCAAAATATTGACGATAAATCATACCATTTACCCTTCCAACTCAACCACAACTGGACAATGATCGGAATGTACAACCTGAGGTAAAATATATGCATCGTGCATATAGTGAGAAAGTGCAGAACTTACCATATGGTAATCTATTCGCCATCCCAAATTTTTCTTTCGTGAACCGGCACGGTAACTCCACCAGGAATACGCATCATCTTCAGTATGAAATTGTCGAAATGAGTCAACAAAACCTTGCGACAAAAATGAATCTATCCATACTCGTTCGTGCGGTAAAAAACCAGACACTCCCTTATGTCGCTCAGGATGATGAATATCTTTCTCGGTATGACAAATATTAAAATCGCCGGAAAGAAGTATGTTTGTTTTCGTTTTTTGCAATTCACTACAATAATCAGCAACTATATCAAGATATTCCTCCTTTTTCTCCTGACGAATTGTACCGGTAGTTCCCGAAGGAAAATAAGAATTAATCACCGTAAAGTCTTCAAAATCGAGACGCAAAAAGCGACCTTCAGCATCAAAAAAATCATTACCAATGCCATATTGTACAGACACCGGTTTCTCTTTAGTAAATGTTGCCACACCACTATACCCACGCTTTTCAGCAGCAAACCAATATATTGTGTAACCTAATTCTTCTATTTCGTGTACATCAACCTGCTCCTGAAAAGCCTTCACTTCCTGAAGTTGAATTATATCCGGTTTTTCGTCCCGTAACCAATCAACAAAACCTTTTCGTATTGCTGCACGAATTCCGTTAACATTATAGCTAATTATTTTTTTCATTATATTTCACTCTAAGAGTGTTGTTAAGCCATGTAAAATACATATTTTTGTACAAAAAAACTATGATACAGCTTAATTTATCAGAAAATCAATTTTCCCATTTACTTAAACTTATGTATATGGGTGAATGGATGTTGCAGGCACACAACAAAGATTCGTATAATGTTGAAGTTGAAGAATTAGAACAACAATTATATTCTGTTGCCTACAATATGGGCCTCGACGAATGTGCCGACTATGACAAAAAAATGGGTGGCTATGTGCCAACAGAAGAGTTTGAAGAAGAATGTGACACTGACATAAACGCATATGATGAGCAAACATTTTGGGAAGAGCTGATTGTTCGGCTCGCCGATAAAAAATTAGAGAAAAAAGGAGCAAAAAACCTATCCCAAAAAGAATTCACTAGCTTACAAGAAAAGTACATTACAGAATATGAGGAAGAATTTGAACAATTCGGTCTTGACAGACTTAGTATTATAAAATAAATTCAATGACAGGTCTCGTAATAAAATCTACCGGTAGCTGGTATCGAGTAATTGACTCTAATAATGGCACTATCTACGATTGTCGCATAAAGGGTAAATTACGCTTACGCAACTCACGTTCAACCAGTCCGGTTACCATAGGAGATACCGTAGATTTTGAAATTGAACAAGACTCTCTTGGGATTATTACCAACATTCACGAGCGAAAAAATTATATTATTCGCAAATCCGTCAATCTATCAAAAGAATCACATATTATTGCAGCAAATATTGATAGAGCATATTTAGTAGTAACTATTTCGCAACCCAAAACATTACTTTCATTTGTAGATAGATTTTTAGTATCGACTGAAGCATATGCTATTCCGGTTACACTTGTCTTCAATAAATATGATGTGTATTCTGAAAAAGACCTCAAGCAACTTTCAGAATGGGAAGACATTTATGCAAAAGCGGGATATTCGACACTACGTCTTTCGTGTAAAACAAGACTCAACTGTGACAAATTACTCTCGCACATGCAAAATAAAATTAGTGTTGTTGTCGGGAATTCGGGTGTAGGAAAAACAACTATTCTCAACACCCTGTTCCCTGAACTGTCACTCAAAACACAAAAAATTTCGCAATCGCACAAAACCGGTCAACACACAACCACCTTTTCAGAAATGTTTCTCTTGCCCGAAAACACATACATTATAGATACTCCCGGCATAAAATCATTCGGTTTGTTAGAGTTAGAAAAACACGAATTACATCATTATTTCCCTGAAATTTTTGTGGCTTCGCACAATTGTAAATTTCACAATTGCAGCCATTCTCACGAACCCGGCTGTGCAGTTTTGCCCGCTGTAGCAGAAAATCGCATAGCAAAAAGCAGATATATTAATTACTGCCAATTGTATGATGAAGAAAAATCAAAACATCGATAATTACCTATTCAAGAATAATATACAAAAGCGAAAGTAAACTTTTAGGATTAATTGGTTTCAGAATATAATCATCAAAACAAGTATGTTTTATATTAAAATCATCCTCTATTTCATTCAACGCTGTTTGTGCTACAATGTATACATCCGGATGATTCTTCTTAATTAATTTTGCAGCCTCCACCCCATTCATGCCGGGCATTTTAATATCCATTAAAATACAATCAACATCTATTTCATTTTGGTCCATTAATTCCACCACCTCACATCCGTTTCGAGCACGCATAAGCGTATAGTGTTTTTCCAACACAATTTTCAGAAATTCATAATTCACATCTTCATCTTCTGCAATAAGCAGTGTTTTATTTGGTACATTTTCATCTGTTGAAAAATCGAACGAATCGATTTCTTGTACCGGTTCAAAAGGAATAATAAACGAAAAGATTGAACCATTTCCTTTTTGTGAACGCACATCAATTGTTCCACCCATTAGTTCAAGATACGACTTACAAATCGACAAGCCCAATCCGGCACCTTTGAAACGGGAATGGTGTGTTTTTTCTATCTGGGTAAACCGTTCAAAAATGACCTTTTGTTGTTCGGAGTCTATACCTATGCCGGTATCTTTTACATAAAATTCCAGATTTGCTTCCTGCATTCGGCACCCAAACTCAATATATCCGACATTTGTGTATTTTATAGCATTTACCAGTAAATTTTGTAATACTTGCTTTAACTTCACCTCGTCAATCTTCAAATAATAGTCTTTTTCGAGTTCAATCACCGGAGCTCTCAGTATTACTTTCGGACTTAATAATGAATGCATTTTTATCTGATCATATACCGAGTGGAGTAATTTTGACAATAAAACCGATTTGGGCGAAAGGGTAACCTGACCTGCATCGAGCAACGAGATGTTCATAATATCATCAATAATTGACATCAAATGCCTACCACTTGCATTAATTGTATCAATATATTTTAGTTTATTTTGTTGTGTTAAAGACTGGGTTTGCAATAATTCTGAAAACCCGATTATCGCATTCATCGGGGTACGAATTTCATGAGAAATATTTTGCAAAAATGCGGTTTTTAAAGACTCTGCCTGCTTTAATTCTTTAATTTTTTTCACATAAGCTTTTTTGATGTGCCAGCTATAAATAATAATAAAAGAAATAACAAACGTAGTCCCCAAGTACATATCAATTACCCTGTCGTGGTGCGTTTTGTATGGCTCCAAAAAATCGGGCATTGAATAATCAATAAAACCAAGAGTAAAAAAAGTGAGCATACCAACCGTAAGAAAAAATACAACTTTATATGTATCCCATAAAAACACAACAAAAACAACCCACATTATATAAAAAGCGAGTATTGGAGAATATGACTGATTATTATATACCCAACAAAAAACAATTGTGACAAACGTGAAAATTGTTAAAATATATTTAGCTGGTACAATATATATATTCTTTCGAACCAACAGATACAACACAGTACATAATACCCCGAGAATCCAGGTAGAGATAGTCACATATATGTGTTTAATATCAGTAAATGTATTAACCAAGCTCATTACAAACCCGAGTATCATCATTACAAACAATGTTTTTCGCAACAAAGATATTTCTAACGAATCGAGCTGATTGGACATAAAACTACAAGTTATTAAAATATTAATAGCATATTATATATAGTCACATACGGAGAAATTTGAAAATATGTTACTGATTTTCGGCTTCTAAACCGGAAAGTTTATGGAGTAATACTTCCCAATCATTTTCACTACGTTCAATTTCTTTTTGCATATCCGCATGTTTGGTGTAAAGATCCGGCGATACGTTTCCAGCTTGCCCAATCATTGTTGCATTTATATCAGCCTTTTCTCTTTCCAATTTTTCTATTTGTGTTTCTAAGCGAGAAATTTCCGTTTTGACTTTTCGTACCCGTCGATCCCATTCTTTTTTATCGAACAATTGCTTTTTTTGAGAATTTGCAACAGTCTTATTTTCGTTTTTTTTTGAATTTTGAGAATTCGAGGACAATTCTTCGGTATGTAACCGTTTCAAATAGGACTTCAAATCTCCAATAATTTCTTTAATTTGAGTATTTTTAACCTCATACAAATGTGTAGTAAGACCATGTAAAAAATCCCTGTCGTGCGAAACTAAAATTACTGTTCCATCATATTTTTTGAGTGCTGCTTTTAATACCGCTTTCGACTGAATATCCAAGTGGTTTGTCGGCTCATCGAGAATGAGCAAATTATATGGTTGCAACATTAGTTTTGCCATTGCCAAACGATTTCGTTCACCACCCGACAACACCGCTACTTTCTTCTCAACATCATCGCCACTAAAATAAAACGCACCCAATATATCACGAACTTTTGTCCGCACATCGCCTACTGCAATAGAATCCAGCGTTTCAAATACTGTTTTCGAATTATTTAAAATCTGATCTTGATTTTGTGCAAAATACCCGATTTCAACATTACGCCCGAGCACAATATCGCCCTGATACTCTATTTCTTGAAGAATAGTTTTAATACAGGTAGATTTTCCCTCACCATTTTTACCCAACAAAGCAATTTTATGTCCGCGTTCTATTGCCAAATTCACATCTTTCAGAACCACATGATCACCATATTCTTTGGTTACATTTTTCATGTTAAGCACAACCGAACCGGCACGAGGAGCCGGGGGAAAAGAAATTCGGATAGCACCGGTTTCCGGTTTTTCAATTTCTAAACGGTCGATTTTGTTAAGTTGTTTAATACGTGACTGTACCTGAACAGATTTTGTTGCTTTGTACCGAAATCGCTCAATAAATTTTTCGGTTTCAGCAATCATTTTTTGTTGATTTTCGTACGCTGCCAATTCCTGTTCGTACCGTTCTTCTTTAAGTATCAAATATTTTGAATATGGTGCAACATACACTGTCAGTTTTTGCAAACTAATTTCAAATGTTTTATCTGTAATAGCATCGAGAAAAGCACGGTCATGCGATATTAAAATGATAATACCTTTATATTGTTTCAGAAAACCCTCAAGCCAATCAATAGACACAATATCGAGGTGATTTGTCGGCTCATCGAGCAACAAGATATCAGGATTTTTCAGTAGCAATTTTGCCAATTCAATCCGCATTCGCCAGCCACCGCTAAATTCAGAAGTTGGACGAATAAAATCTGTTCGTTCAAATCCTAAACCTGTCAACATTCGTTCCGCCTCACCTTCGAGAGAATCGAAACCGTGCATTGAAACATATTCTGTTTTTTCGGAAATTTCCTGAATAAGCTCACCATACTCGTCAGATTCATAATCGGTACGAGACTCCAACTGATCTTGCAAGAAATCAATTCGTGCATTAATTCTATTTAATTCGTCGAAGGCAGATAGTACCTCATCCATTACCGATTTACCATCAGCAATTTTCATTTGCTGTGGCAAATAGCCAAGAGTTAAATCTTGCGAAATTGCAATAGTACCTTCCGAAGGAGATTCTTCGCCAATAATCAATTTAAGCAAAGTCGATTTTCCGGCACCATTTCGTCCAACCAAACCAATTTTATCTTGCGGAGAAATCATTACCGAAACCTTATCAAATAAGGTGTCTCCACCAAACCGCACCGATATATCCTGAAGTGATATCATTATAATGCAGCTTCTACAATTTCTATAGACTGTTGCGGACTACTATAGGTAAATAGATGAAGACTCGGCACATTATGTTTCACCAAATCTTTAGCTTGATAAATAGCCCATTCGGTACCAACTTTTTTGGCATCTTCATTTGTTTTACACGTGTGAAGTTCACGAACTAATTCTTCGGGAAATTTGGTATGAAATATTTCGGGTAAAACCTGTATTTGAGACAAAAAACCAATAGGTTTAATTCCCGGAATTATAGGAATAGTAACACCCGCAGCCCGACATTTTTCGACGAAAGAATAATACACCTCATTGTCAAAAAACATTTGTGTTATAACATATTCTGCACCGGCATCCTGTTTTTGTTTTAAAAATTGAATGTCTGCATCAAGGTTAGGTGCAGAATAATGTTTTTCAGGATACCCTGCAACTCCGGTTATAAAATTTGTAGGATGAGATTGCAGTTTCTCTGTATCACCCAAATATTTCCCATGATTCATATCAATAATTTGCTGTAACAAATCCACCGCATATGCATTACCATGAGGTTCAGGCACATATTCTTTCTGACTTTTCAATCCATCACCACGAAGAGCCAACACATCATGAATACCCAGAAAATTCAAATCAATTAAAACATATTCGGTTTCGCTTCGCGTAAATCCACCACACAAAATATGCGGTACTACCGGAATATCGTACTGATATTTCAACGCAGCAGCAATAGCAACTGTTCCCGGTCGACGACGGATTTTGTTATTTTGCACATCATATTGTTCACGATGCGAGGTAATAGTTATAAAACTCGGATTGTATTGAATTAATGGTTCAACCGTATTGTAAACTGAATCAATACCTTTTCCCCTGAGAGGCGGTAACACCTCAAAAGAAAACAAGGTTTTTGATGATTTTTGTACTATTTGAGAAACACTCATACTGAATGATTTTAATTTGCGGCAAAGGTATAAAAATTACAGTGTTTTTAGCTTTTTTTTATGGTTGAATATGTTACAAATTAAAAGAACTGATATAAACACCTTTTGTTCGAAGTGATTTTTGCTATTCAGAATCTTCCCTGATAAGATGAGTTGATTTAAATTCTTTTTTATGATTGCCGATTTTTTATAAAAAATTTATATCTTCGAAAAATTTTACTCATATGTTTGTGAGTAGAAACACATATATTCAACATACGAATTTTAATAGTCATACAATTATAAATAGTGGAGACCAGACCCCACTAAAAAAAACGGACTCATTTTTAATATAAAACATATGAAAATTTAAAAAATTGTATTATTTGGTTCATTACTATTATTATCTCAATTTTCTTTTGGGCAAGTATCATTTTCTCATTCAGTAGGTGGAGGGCTATATGTCAGCTCATTAGCGTCAGCTCCAGCAATCACATATTCTCCAAGAGTTAATTTTGTTGAATTAAATAAAGAATTAACCATCTCTGCAGGGACACATTTAGGAATAGGTTTTTTGTATAATTCACAAGACGGGTTAAATTCATTTGCATTAGATTTACCAATTGTTGCAGAAATAAATTTTGGACATGGTGCAAACCCTGATACCAAATCATCATTTGGTGGTTTTGCAGGATTGGGATTTGGAATAAGTAAAATAGGCTCTAGCGACAGTTTTGGCTCTGATTATAATAACGCTGCGGGTCTAGTTGTTAATGCGGGAATGCGAGCAATATTACAAGAAAACCCCGTTGGTTTTAGAGTTTCATATTTATTAAACACAAAAGAAGATTTTGAAAATGTAATAGGTTTAGGTGTATTTTATACATTATAAATTGCAAAAACTATAACATAAAACTAAAAAATTGTCTCTAAACTCTGTGAATTCTATTGATTCACAGAGTTTTTTTTAACATATACATATTTTCTATCATTTTTACCACAACACATCCATGCGTCTACCTTCTTTACCTTTATTTTTATTTGTATTAGGTATGGCAAATTTCAGCACTACCTCATGATTTCCGGTTGAATATTCACCCAAAGTATTTATTGCATAATCATAGGCATATACTATTTCGTAAAACTCTGCAAAATGTGCTCCTAAAATAAGGCTCACATCATTGTTCGAACGATATGATATCCCTCCTATTAATGATTTATAATAGACTTTATGAGCCATGTCAAACTCCATAGGCAATCCGCCGGTTTTGGTAAGTACACATGATGGATTATAAAAAAATTCTTCATCAATTTCTAATGAATATCCCGCCATTAGAAAATAGGTACGCGAAATGGGATTACTAAAATCAGAATTAGTGGTAAATAAATCATATTTCGATTCAGTAATATTTGAAATAGAAAATCCGGCATAATAATAATCAGAAAAATACACCGCACCGAATGATGCATCGGGTGCTAATTTTTGTCCGAACAATGATTCTTCTATTGCAGGGTCATTAGGCAAACCGGTATGCAAACGCGATTTGTCGTAATAATTTTGATAAATATCAAAACTTAAAGATAAGGACAACCAAGTATCCGACGTTAATTTCAGGTGTTTTGCAAAAGCCGCCTTCAGTCCTGTTTGTTTCGTAGGTCCGGTAGAATTATTAAACAATACACCGCCAATACCAATACCGTTTTTCAACAAACTCTGTGTCGTTATGTATTGATTTCGAGGAGAATCTTCGAAACCGAGCCATTGCTGACGCATTTGAAAGGAAATATCTGTTGTGTTCGATGTGCCTGCAAAGGCAGGATTTCGTACAATTTTATTCCAATCGTATAATGTGTTTGCAGAAAATTGCTGAGCAAACGCTGTGTGAATAGTCCACACACTGATAATAATTACAAATACTTTTTTCATATTACCTTATCTCATAAGTGTTACAATTCCTTTATATATGGGGTCGCCATTATGCAAATTTACCACATAATAATATGTTCCGGAGGGACTATCATTTCCGGCATTTTTATATGTCCCATTCCAACTTTCGTGATACCCAATACTCTCAAAAACTAAATGTCCGTCCTTATTATACACCAGCACCTCAATATCCGGATAGAGGTAATAATTCTCTATTTCCCAAGCATCATTATACTTATCATTATTGGGTGTAAATGCATTTGGTATTGAAATACATCCGTTTATCGGTATCAACACCTCTTCGGTAACCGACATGGGACAATTGTGATTATCGGTAACAACTACCGTATATTCACCAACATCAAGCATATCGATATAATCCGCCGTTTTGCCGTTTGACCAGCTATACGAATATGGTGAAATTCCTCCGGAGACGTTCGTGGTAATAATACCATTATGATGATCTTTACAGGTAATATGCCGAACCTGTGTGTGAATCTCAATACTATCGGGTTGCCCCACAGTCGCTTCCATTCGTCGAAAACAACCATTCATATCAACAATTTCCACCGAATAGTCTCCGGCATGTATATATTCATTATGTTGGGTATTCGTCTCATTCGACCATAAATACGTATATGGCGGCATACCACCCGACACGGTTAAATAGGCATGCCCGTTGAGCGAATCAAAACAATAGGCATTCACTGTTTCAATATGTGCAACAATTTTATGAGGCTGATCTACAAAAAACGAATCAGAAACCGAAATTTGATTATTATCTGTAGCAGTAACATAATAATAGCCGGTTGGAATAGAACTCAAAGTAGCGGTTGTATTATTCAATTTCTTCGCCGAATCTCCCCAAACATAGGTATACGGAGGCACGCCCCCTGATACCGAAACCTCAACAGTACCATCACTATTATCATAACAATACACATCGGTTACTGTTCCCGTCATTTCTAAGGGTGGCGGTTGCGATACAAAAATAGAGGTGTCATACTCACACTCATTGGTATCGGTAATCTTTAAAGAATATGTATCCGATGATATAAGATACACATCTTCGGTAGAAGCAGAGAAATCGACAGAATTCGTCCATTCATACGTGTACGGATGCTCGCCTCCTTCAGTAGTAATATCTATAGAACCATCAGACAAACCATATCCGCGAACATTTTCAACTACCGCAGAAGTTACGATTCTATCAGGTTGGTCTAAGGTATACGACTCCGTTATCTCACAAAAATTATCATCAGTCACGGTAACCGTATATGTGCCGCTATAAATATCAATATTATCGGCAGTTGTAACATTATTACTCCAATTAAACGAATACGGTTCTACCCCACCGGATACAGAAAGCGAGACCGAACCTGAATTTTCATTATAACAAGTTGGTTCAATAACTTCAGCCGACATTTCAAGTTTCGGCGGTTGCGTAATCGTAATAAATTCAATGATTTCACAGCCTTTCGAATCCGTCACTTTCACAAAATATGTTTGAGCTTGTACATTTTCTATAGTATTCGATGTTTCACCGGTAGACCACAAATAGGTGTACGAACCCGATGGTTGGGGCTGAGCAGTAGCACGACCGGTACTTTCTCCATAACAGGCAACATGAGTCACCTGAATATTCACACTATATGTGCAGCCCTGCGAATAGAGCGAAGACACCATACAGAAATTCAGACACATACTGATACAAATGATAAATACATATTTCATACTATTCTATCTAAGAATTGTTATTGTTCCTTGAATTACTTGTGTTCCATTACCCAAATCAATAATATAATAATAGCTCCCCGCAGGAACATCTTTTCCTTTATGTGTACCATTCCAAGGCTCATATCCGTCTTCTCCCGAAAAATATAAAACATATCCGTCTTTCGTAAAAATTTCTACCGAATTGTGAGGATACATTGCCGAAATATTTTTAATAACCCAGGTGTCATTATAATTATCATTATTTGGGGAAAATGCCGTCGGAATATCAAAACACGCACTTCCGTCAACACCCAATTCATACTCAAAATCATCAACACAGCCTTTACTATCAGTAAGCATAAGTGTATGATAACCTTGCGGTAAATCTACTGCCAAAGCTTCAGTATCACCGGCACTCCAGGAAAATTGATATGGTGGCGTACCTCCGTGAGGCGAAAATTCAAGTTTCCCGTCATATTCACCATCGCAGGAAACCAATGTTGGAGTAAATGTTCCGTCCAAAGGAGGTGGTTGAAGCAGCACCATATTATTAATCGTTTCACACAAACGTGAATCGGCAATTTTCACCTCATACGTTCCGGCAGGCAAAGCATATCTATCAGCATAAACTGAACCGTCAGACCAGGAATATGAATATGGAGCCTGACCGCCAAAAACCGAAATATCAAATTCTCCGTCATGCAATCCATAACAGGAAACATGTTTCGGTTTCAATGTGCTTCGAAAAGGTTCTTGGGGAGCAGTGAGATAAAACGTGTCTTTGTGATAACAATTATGATCATCAAAAACCTCAACCTGATATAAACCTTCCGAAAGACTATCCAACAATGGTTCAGAATGCCGCAAGGTATACTGCGGACTATACCACGAAATATTATAAGGCTGTGTGCCACCAATAATACGAGCCAATAAGGTTCCGTCGTCACCTTTGTAGCAACTTATCGGATGTTCTTCCGTAATTTCCAATTGTAACTGAGGTGGTTGCATAATCTCAACGGTACGAATTGTTTGACAATTATTTCTATCGAAAACCGTCAGCGTATGTATACCCGCAACAATGCTATCAATATTTTGCGATACATTACCGGTTGACCACTGAAAATCATACCCCGGTACACCGCCGGTAACATTCACATATACACTACCGGTTTTTTCGCCATAACACAACACATCTGTTTTATAATTTACATACGTTTTCAAAGGAGGTGGTTCTGTAAGCGTATATTCCTGCTGAATTTTACAATTATTATTATCAGTCAACTCAAAAATATACGTTCCCGCTCTCAGGTTTTCAATAGAACTTTGATTTACATTATTTGACCATGAATACGAATACGGAGGTGTTCCGCCACTTACCTCAGTGACAATTGCACCGGTTCGGTAATTGAAACAGCGAGGATGCATAATATCACGGGTGTTTATTTCCAACTGCGGTCGCTCATGTACCACCGCACCATTTACAACTTCGCAGCCATTTTTATCGCGGACTTTTACATAATAATCACCGGGAGCGAGATTCGTAATTTTTTTACTTGATTTCTGATTCGACCATATATAGGCAAACGGTGGCGTCCCTGCCTGCGTCTCTACTTCCAGCTCACCTGCAACATCACCATAACAAGCTATTGTATAATCATCAACCTGAGTTAATAATTTTGATGGAGCCACGCGAAACGAAGGCATCGGTATTTCATCAAAAGAAGTAATTTCCCATGTTTTATGAAATATATTAATATCAATATTCAAATCTTGCGGATTACTCATATATTTAGAAATACTTTCATCGATTAAAGGTCCGACAGATGCCTCAAAACCAAAAGAAACTTCAGGAATTGTAATATCATATCCATCAGTAAAGGGTACCGGAATATGAATGGTAATTTCAGGCACCACAACAATATCATCCATTCCAATTCCTATTTCCAAAGCCTGTAATGTTCCATCGTTTTGTATGCTGACATAGGTACGATTCGTCAATTCATTTTCTACCCGAAACACGGGGTTAAAATCCATATATTCATAATTACAGGGGAAATCAATAAACAAATCATATCCTATTTGGTACGTAATAACACTATCGTGTCCGCTTGTAAGGATTGTCCCTTGTTTATTCTTTACTCGATAATCCAATTTTGCAGGCAGCAGCAAGGTAACCACCACTTTCGCATCGAAATTAAAATCCTGTTTTAAATCTACATTCATATTAAACTCCGGTCGAATCAGCATGTACTTGGCATACATACTCGCATTAGTACATGGAACCGGCAAATCAATTCTTCCATCATGAAACTTACCACCTGCCATAAGATTAAGTGGTTTAAATGTCATATCAACAGCAGTAGCAGAACCGCGTGAGCGAAGGTTATTATCCGAAACCGTGGTATATAAAGTGTCAATAAAAGGTAAAGAAAATGCCCCTTCAACAAACTGCTCCAATTGTTGGTCGCCCCGTACAATGTCACGCACACTTCTTATATTATCACTTGTTGCCAGACACTCAGCTTCTGATTTATGTGTATTCACGGTATCTTGTATACACTCTTCGTAGGCTTTTGCCGCTTTTTGTACATACGAAAGGGGGTGTTTACTATGAATTGTTCGTGACGAACCAAACTCAATTGGGAAAAATTCAATTACCTGTGTCGTTGGCCAAAAATCATCATACTGAATTAATTGTTGTTGCCCAAAACAAGGTATATTAAGTGTCAAATTCGGCAAATTACAGGGAATAGGCCCAATAGCCGGAACAGTTGCTTGGGGATTATTATTAAAAGTACTTAATTCCAAAAATGGTCCCTCTGGCATTTCAAAATCCATAATCGTCCCCACACATCCATGAATATCCTTTGGATCTAATTTTATACAAACATCAAAAGCACAGGTTCTCAGGTTAAAATCCGTTTCCAAATCCACATCGAGGTTTATACCAATTTTTCCCTCCAATGGAAAGGTAGTTTCAACAGTTGGTCGTTGCGATTCATCGACTTTTGTTTCCGAAATTATTTTAATTGTTTGCCCCGCATTGATATACTCGCCTTTGGGAATAATAAATTTCACTTCTATTGGATACACTATCGAATCGATATTTCCACCATTGATGCCTGACATATAAAAACCAATACCAACAAGTCCTTTGGTTTTAGCATAAAATTGCATGCCAAAATCCATTCCCACTACCGACTCCATTCCACCAAGAGTTTTGGACTGATTCCAACTAAAAGAATAATATTTTTCGATGGGAGGTAATGAATAATTTACTCCTGCATTCCACATACTTTCGTCGTGCGTAAAAAAACGGACGGAATAGGTTGTTGTATCATATTCTACTTGTGCATATGAGCCACTTGCACACAGCAAACAACAGAAAAACCATATACATCGAACATATTTATTCATGTTTGCACGTGCTTACAAAAGACTGGATATACTGGGGGAATATGACATTATGCATGTTTTGAGGATAATTGGCAAGCAACAGCACCGTTCCTTTTTTATATGGACGCACCACAAATGCCCGATAATACAACAGTTCGCCAACAGAAAATTCACCTCTGTATCTATATTTCGTTACAGAATCCTGCGTTTTTACAATATTTTCGAGATTCTGAGCAGAAAAATATGCCGGCGTCAAACTATCCTGAAAAGCTTGTGGAGAAACCTGCGGGATAAACACATACTGAAAAACAGTTCCCTGCTTTTGCCATACAAATTGATTTTTGATTGTTTCTGATTTTTGATACTCCGACGGCAACAAAATAGTATAGCTTTCGTCAAAAAGCTTGTGCGAAACCACAGAAGTGTCTTTATTTTCTTGAGATACACTCAAAAAATTGCACAAAAAAACAGTTATAATTATTGAAATTATTCTCCTTGTGATATGCATTCGTGTTTTTTTTCAAAAATAAAGATTTTTAGCTAATTAGAGAGATTTTTCTATTCTTTTTTCAGAAAAAAGATAAAAAAAAGTACATTTGAAACAAAAACCAGTATTTTTACTGCAAACATATAACTTGTCGTTTATGAGCAAAATACACCTTTTCATTAGTTTGTTATTATTGACATGCTCACTTCAGGCACAATTTCTCACAAGTGGAAGTAATTTATTTTCCACTGCACAGCATATTTCAGCAAGCCAAGATAGTTCGCTCTACATAAGCGGGGAATTTTTAACCTACGAAATAATCAACGAATACGGATTCAGCACCAAATCACGTTCCTTCAAAATTCAAGACTCTGTTGCATTTGCAGATAGCTGCAATATCAATCATAAAATGAATAAACCCTTTATTGCAAAATTAAGCAAAGACGGCATACCGGAATGGATACGGCTGGGAAACTATTGCGACACACTTGCCCAATTCAGTATTATTGAAACAGTAACCGACAATACAAATAATCTGTATGTACTTGTAGTATATACGTCCACATTTAATATAGAGACAAGTAGCTCAACAAGTACTGCAAAATGGGATATGGCTCTTTATAAAATTGCTCCTGATGGTTCTGTTGTATGGAATATAAGTAATTTTGGCGACTCTCCAAGTTCAGAAATCATTCCGAACGACATGATTTATTCTCCGCAGGGAATTTCCATTTCGGGAACATACAAAAATTCTTTCTCATGTCTCGAAACAACCCTCACCAGCACGTCAGAACAGTTCTTTCTCATCACTGTTTCAGAAAGCGGCACAGTCAACTCTCTTACCGCCGGTAGTAGCTCACATGAAAATGCACATTCGGAACTTCGTACCATTGAACATAACACAAACACCGAAATTTTTGGGAGCTTCTCAGCTCAAGACAGCCTGTTTATTGTGTACAAACAAGCAAGTCAAGAACTTGATACAATTACAGAATTCATTGCACTCGACACACTATATGCTATAGATACGATTAACAAATATGCTGTTTCAGAAATTGCTGATACATTTTTTATTACCCATACAATTCATATTTCAGAAATGCACAACATTTCTGATACCTCCTCTGTTATTGATACAATTACGATAAACAATGCACAGTATGTTGTTGATACGTTTTTTATTGATAACTCACGATTTGTAATAGACACCTTTTTAATTGAAGATCCATATTATTATGTTGACATTTATTATGAAGACACTGCATATTTTTATTATGCAAAACGAGAGCACATTCTGGACAAAACAGTTATAGTTGATTCATTATTTTCTTTTAACACAAGCCAATCGACTCGAAAAAATTATATTGTTTCGTTTGAAAATGACGGCATGAACTGCATTTCGAATCTCTCCGAAATGCCATATGATATGACAATTGATGCTCAAGATGAAAAATTGCTTTTTCTCTTTAACCATGCACACGATGTTACATTAAACTCCCTTACGGTTCCGGCACAGATATTTCCGGCAAGCTCTGTTATACAAACATCTTTAGCAGGCGAACCCGAATGGTTTAAAACGGCATTATGCAATACCGACACCGTACGAAGCACCGGAATTGAAATTGACCAGTCACACAACATTTACATAAGCAGCTACATTCACACACAAAGCGGTACAGACAGCATATTTATTAACGGAACAGCATATGCTCCCTCGCATACCGAAGATGCACTGCTCATAAAAATTGCGGAAGTTACACACGATATAGAATGGGTACAATTTTTAGGAGATTCAGCATCTGACAAAATTGAGGATTTAGCTGTTATTGACGAATTTTCGATATATGCAGCGGGCTTTTATTCAAAACAAATTGAGTATAACCATTTGTATATCGAAACCTCCGGGCAAAAAGATTTATTTGTTGCAGAAATAGATCCGATGCCGGCTTTTGATTTATTTGTCTATTCTTCACACAACAACTCTACTCCTCTGTGCGAAGGCGATTCTGTATTACTCCTTGCCGAATCAAACCACAATTGTATATTTGAATGGCTACAAAACGGGGAATTTATAGGCTCGTCGGCAGATTCACTCTGGGTTACCAATTCGGGAACCTATCATATGCAAGCTTACAGTTCCGAAATTACAAGAAATGGAAATCCGTACATGAAACAATCTCCGGAATTTTCCTACACATTTCACCCCTATCCTAATGATTCTATACAAATAATAGATTCCGCATTATTTTGCCTTGGCGACAGCACTATTCTTTTTATAGAAACAACAAGTTCCGACTCATGCACATGGTACGACACCGCAGGAAATGTATTTTCGAACAATCAAATTATTGTCCACGAATCAAATAGCTATTTTGCCCATATTGCAAGTTCTGAAGGTTGTATTTCTCGTTCCGACACAATGCAAACAACACAAATTCCACTACCACAAGATTCACTTGTGATTATTGGAAACACAAATCTCTTCTGCATAGGAGATTCGATTATGCTTGAATGTATAGACAGCATTGCAAACGTTCACAGCTGGTACCGAAACAATGATTCCCTGTTTACCACAACAGACACACGAGCTACGTTTTACGAAGAAGGAAATTATTCTGTTATCATTCGCAATGATTTGGGTTGTTCCACAACAATTGAAAACATAAACCTAACTGAAATAGAACCACCCCTTATTCAAACCTGGTTTGATGCCGCAGAAACAGGCATTTGCGAAAATCAAGAAACAACGATCCAGATTAGCAATCACAGTAATACAGAATATATCTGGTTTTTCAACGAAGATACTATACAACAGGGAACATCGAACATATTGTCGGTTTCTGAAGAAGGAGATTACGCAGCTCACATCATTACCTCCGGCGTATGTAGAGATACAACAGACAGCTTTCACCTTACCGTCAACCCCGTACCACAAGGAGATTTATTCATATATACCGATTCTGTAATTTGCGATAACGAATCTACATTGTTTGAAATGCACACAGACAATAGCGTTACCTATTCATGGTACCGAAATAATGCAATTCTTGTCTCTGAAGAGGATGATTCTATTGAAATCACCACTAACGGCACATATTTTGGTATTATCACCAATGAATTTAATTGTACCGATACCTCACGAAAAGTTTCAATCGAAGTAAAAACATCACCTACTTCCGAAATATATTCTCCTTCGGGAAAAATCGGTTTTTGTAATGGCGATTCATTGCAACTTTCCATAAGACATCCACAAGAATATTTATATAATTGGATTTTCAACAATTCCCTATCAGATATCGACACGAATTCTCTCTTTACAACAATCGGCGGCGAATTCTCGGTTTTGGCAACCGACACCACATTTAATTGCTCCGCAGAATCAAACACAATTCATATAGAAAAATATGAGGTTCCACAATCTACACTTGCGATTGCAAAACCAAGTCCCTTGTGCCAACGCGATACTGTTACATTAACCGCAGATGCAGATGGAAAAACATATATTTGGCACCAAAACAATACAGACATTTCTCAAAACAACAACACCTTACACATTACGCAAAACGGAGACTATTTTGCTCACATTACTGACAGTAACAATTGTTCGGCAATAACAAATACAATAGAATTAGAATTTTTATATAACCCTATTCCTCCTCTTCAACAAGACCGAGAATATTTATCAACACAATCATACAACGCGATTCAATGGTACAAAAACGACACAGCCTTACCTAACGAAACCGAACAAATACACCTGACAACAGAAAGTGGTAACTATTCGGTTGAGGTAACCCACGACAACATGTGCCAAGCACAATCGAAATCGATTGAAGTTTGCGTACCATTTCCATACATTTTTCAAGAACAAAATACATTAATTTCCACTCAAGGCGTTTCCTTTCAATGGTTTTATGAAAACGACACCATTTTTGATGCCCAAGACTCCATCTATAATGCACAGCTAACCGGCATATATTCAGTTGATGTAACACTCACAAACGGATGTACTTCCCGCAGCAATGCACTCAATATCTGTTATCCTGTTCCAACAATAAGCATTCAAGCCAATAATGTGTTAGAATCATCACTTGGGCTTTCATATCAATGGCACATAAACGACAGCTTAATAGATGGGGCAATCGCACGATTGTATGTTCCCCAAGAAGCAGGATTATATACTGTAGAGGCAACAAACTTAGAAGGATGTACAGCTTTTTCAGAACCTATTTTCACTTACGCTACAAGTATTGATTCAATTTACACCTCACAAGACATTAACGTATTCCCGAATCCATTTTCGAAAATAGTCACTCTTATAATTCCCGAAACATATATTGACTCACATTGTAGTTTATATACCCAAAACGGCACCAAATTATTCTCGACAGAATTAACAAATACACAAACTTCACTTGATGTATCTCAATTACCTCCGGGAATATACACTCTTATATGCACACAAGAATCCAAAAAAATTCTCCAAAAAATTGTTATAAAAAAATAAACATTAATTAAGACGTGTTTCAGTTTTAACGCAGTCAATTTCCACAGACACTCTGGTAACTCTTGTGGATAAATAGAAGCTTAACACATACACAACAAAAACAGCAAAAAACTTATTTCCATATTTTTTTTGTATATTTGTTACTATAAACTGGATAGATAATAATAATATATGATACATTTTCAATATTCAATATTCATTAAAATCATTTGTATCTTTTGCTTATACTTAACTCTTTCGTGTAATCAAAAACAATCAAACAACACATCGAGTGAAGACTCGGAACAAAAAGAAATTTTTCAACGTGATTTAGACGAAATTCGTGAAGACGGCAAATTGCGAGCACTTATCATTTACAGTAGTACAAGCTATTTTTTATACCGAGGCAGAGCAATGGGCTATGAATATGAACAACTCAAACGTCTTGCAAAATCACTCGATTTAGAACTTGAACTACATGTTGCACAAAACATTGACAGTTTATTTATAGAGCTCGAAAAAGGAACAGCAGATATTGTCGCACATGGATTGACAATTACCAGAGAACGAAAAAAAAGAATACAATTTACTGAATATCTCTATTTGACCCGGCAAGTACTTGTGCAAAAAAAACCGGATAACTGGCACCATTTAACCTGGTCGGCACTTCAAAAATCACTTGTAAGAGATCCGTTAGAATTAATAAATGACACTATTTCTGTTCGTGAGAACACCTCATATTTCGAACGGATAGGAAATCTTTCAAAAGAAATTGGCGGACCAATTTATATTGACACCATTCGAGGAAATGTTTCAACCGACAAAATTATAGACCAAGTTGTGAAAGGTACCATTAAATACACCATTGCCGACGAATATATTGCAAAAATAAATGCTTCATATTACCCAATATTAGACGTTTCAGTACCGGTCAGTTTTTCGCAACGCATAGCATGGGCAATGCGTCCCACCTCCCCAAAACTATTAAAAGCAGTAGACACATGGATACAAAAAGAGCGCAAAGAAGTAGATTACCACGTAATTTATAACAAATATTTTGAAAATAAACGCACCTTTAAACAACGTATTAAAAGTGACTTCTATAGTTTAAATAAAAATCAAATTAGTAAATACGACGATATTATAAAAAAACATGCACAACGAATTGGATGGGACTGGCGACTCTTAACGTCACTTATATATCAAGAATCACGCTTCGACCCAGAAGCAGCATCATGGGCAGGAGCAAGAGGTCTTATGCAACTTATGCCCGAAACAGCCAAAGAATTAGGGGTTACTTCTATTTTTAATGAAGCAGAAAATATTAGAGCCGGCACAAATTATCTGCAACAATTATATAATAACTTTGACGAAATTACCGATACCATTCAGCGAACTAAATTTGCTATGGCATCATACAATTGCGGATACTACCATGTTATTGACGCTCAAAAACTTGCTGAAATTAAAGGCTACGACAAACATAAATGGGATGGACATGTTGAAGAAATGATTTTAGACCTTAGCTATCCGGAAAACTACAAGCACAGAGTTGTAAAATATGGATACGTACGTGGTATTGAACCATTTACCTATGTGAAGCAAATTTTTCAACGCTATAAACATTACACAAATTTCATAAAAAAATAACAACCTTTATATGAATGAAATCCTCTCCTATGAACTACTAGAAACAGGTAATTACACATTGCGTATTTCAAATGTTTTTAGTGTCCTTTTTTATATTGCAATAATTATTATTATAGCTTTTATTTTAAAAAAACTTATATACAAATCAAAACATTTAGACATACCAAAAAAATTCACAATAAACAAACTTATTCACTATGTATTAACAACAATATCTGTTGTAATATGTTTACACCTTTTAGGGTTCAATATATCTGTTCTACTTGCAGGTTCTGCTGCATTATTAGTAGGAATTGGATTTGGACTACAAAACTTATTTAGTGACTTCATCTCCGGCATTATTCTTCTTCTTGACGGCACACTTTCGGTAAATGACTACATTGAAGTAAATGGTGAAATTTACCAAGTTCAGGAAATAAACTTCAGAACAACGAGATTAATTGGCAGGGACGAAAATTATGTCATTATGCCAAACTCTGAACTTACCGCAAATAAAGTTGAAAACTGGACTTACGACAAAATATCTTCGCGTTTCAAAATAAATATCGGAGTAGAATACTCAACCGATGTAGAGCTTATGATGACAACTGTACAGATAGTTACACAAAATCATGCAAAAGTATTGCAAGCCCCCAAGCCATTTGTTCGATTCGAAGACTATGGAAATTCCGCCTTACATTTTTCCGTATATTTTTATTCAAATGAAATTTTTCGCATAGAAAATATTAAAAGTGAATTACGAGTTGAAATATTCAAAGCACTCAAAAAAAACAATATTGGTATTCCTTTCCCTCAAAGGGTTGTTCATATAAAAAACAATACATAAATCAAGTATTTTTTTTACCTTTGTAACCAATATTTTTAACAATAAAAAAACGGATATATGGCAGATTTTAAGTATAAAAAAATGTTTGAAACACGCAACGATTCAACTCAATATCGTTTAATCTCCAAAGATTATGTTTCGACCATAGAAGTGCAAGGGAAAAAAATTTTACAAGTAGATCCCAAAGGTCTTGAAATACTGGCAGAAGAAGCAATAAACGATGTATCATTTTATTTACGAGCATCACACCTCGAAGGGCTAAAAAAAATTCTGCAAGACCCCGAAACATCAGACAATGATAAATTTGTAGCAGACACCATGCTTCGCAATCAAGTAATTGCAGCCGAAGGAGAATTACCTACTTGTCAAGATACCGGAACGGCTATAGTAATAGCAAAAAAAGGCGAACAAGTATGGACTGGTGTTGATGATGCAGAATATCTATCAAAAGGAATATACTCATCATATCAAGAAAAAAACTTACGTTATTCGCAAGTTGTACCAACAAGCATGTTCGAAGAAAAAAATTCAGGTTCAAACATGCCGGCACAAATAGATATAATGGCATCGCAAGGAAATAATTACGAACTTGTCTTCCTCACCAAAGGCGGTGGTTCCGCAAACAAAACATTCTTGTATCAAATGACCAAATCACTTCTGAACGAAGAATCATTTACGGCATTTGTAAAAGAAAAATTAAAAGATTTAGGCACATCTGCCTGTCCTCCCTACCACATAGCATTTGTAATTGGCGGACAAGTTGATACTAACCTGAAAACCGTAAAACTTGCCTCGGCAAAATATTACGACTCGCTCCCTACCGAAGGAAATGAGTACGGACAAGCCTACCGTGACGTTGAATGGGAAGCTAAAATTCAAAAATTAGCCGAAGAATTTGGTGTTGGAGCACAATTTGGCGGAAAAGCATTTGCACACGATATTCGTGTAATTCGTTTACCTCGCCACGCTGCTTCGTGTGCAGTGGGCTTAGGAGTGAGCTGTAGTGCCGACCGAAATATAAAAGCAAAAATTACCGAAGAGGGTATATTCTTAGAACAATTAGAAAAACACCCGGAAAATTATCTTCCGGAAGCCAAACTTACATTGGAGCCTGCAGTTGATATCGACTTAGACCAACCAATGGAAGAAGTTCTTAAAATCCTCACCAAATATCCAATAAAAACACGCTTAAACTTATCGGGCACATTGATAGTTGCTCGCGACATTGCACACGCACAAATCAAAAAAATGCTTGACGACGGTAAAGCTATGCCTGAATATATGAAAAACCACCCGGTTTATTACGCCGGTCCGGCAAAAACACCGAAAGGAATGGCCTCCGGAAGTTTTGGGCCAACAACGGCAAGCCGTATGGACCCATATGTTGATTTATTCCAAAGTTTAGGAGGCTCAATGATTATGCTTGCCAAAGGAAACCGTTCGCCACAAGTTCGCGAAGCATGCAAAAAACATGGCGGATTTTATCTTGGCTCCATCGGTGGTCCGGCAGCAATACTTGCAAAACAAAACATAAAATCATCAGAAGTGATTGATTTTGAGGATCTCGGAATGGAATCAGTACGAAAAATTCGAGTAGAAAATTTCCCTGCATTCATTATTTGTGATGATAAAGGGAATGACTTCTTTTTGGAATTTTAAAGCCTAGTTCCCAACACACAAAAATACCCGATACACATACATTTGAGTATCGGGTATTTTTGTATACAGACAATTTAAAAAACTTAGAATTATAAACCTGAATTCGATATAATTTTTTAGATTCAGAACGCTTATAAATAGTGCGGTTCAATCAAAAATAATGAAATAATAACGGGTTATTTTAAATTATTTTTGAGCTAAAGATGACTGTTTATAAGCGAAAAAAGTATGCTTTGCATAAAAAACAGCTTTTTTATATCAACCGAGGACAAAGGACGAGCTCAGCGGAGCTAATCTGAACTCGAAAAATTACGTCGAACTCAGATTATAACTATTTTAATGTCCTTTATCCAAAAAAAACACTATTTCATCAGAAAAATACCTGATGAATTTTAGTTGACGGTACAACATTTACATACTTAAATATTTGGCTATTAATGAGAATTATATAAATTTGTCGACGTTTAAAAAGTTTAATTAATTAACAATCAAATAAAAATAATTATGGCAATTAAAATTGGAATTAACGGATTTGGTCGAATCGGACGTTTTGTATTTCGTCAAGCAGTCGCAAAAGGAACTGTAGAGGTTGTTTCTATCAACGATCTTATTGATGTTGAATACATGGCTTACATGTTAAAATATGATTCAACTCACGGTCGTTTTGACGGAACTGTTGAAGTAAAAAACGGTAAATTAATCGTTAATGGTAAAGAAATTAGAGTTACTGCAGAAAGAAATCCTGCTGACATCAACTGGGGTGCTGTAGGTGCTGACTATGTTGTGGAATCTACCGGTCTTTTCTTAACAAAAGAATCAGCTCAAGGACACATTGATGCCGGAGCGAAAAAAGTAATCATGTCTGCTCCGTCTAAAGACGATACTCCAATGTTTGTAATGGGTGTAAACAACAAATCATATACAAATGATATGAATTTTGTTTCTAACGCATCATGTACTACAAACTGTTTAGCTCCTATTGCTAAAGTACTTAACGACAACTGGGGAATTAAAGATGGTCTTATGACAACTGTTCACGCAACAACTGCAACTCAAAAAACAGTTGACGGACCTTCAGCTAAAGACTGGAGAGGTGGCCGTGGAGCAGGACAAAATATTATTCCTTCTTCTACCGGTGCTGCAAAAGCAGTAGGAAAAGTTATTCCTGAATTAAACGGTAAATTAACAGGTATGGCATTCCGTGTTCCAACTCCTGACGTTTCTGTTGTTGACTTAACAGTTAACCTTAACAAAGCTGCTTCTTACAAAGAAATTTGTGCTGCTATGAAAACTGCTTCTGAAGGCGAATTAAAAGGTATTTTAGGATACACTGAAGATGCGGTTGTGTCTAACGACTTTATTGGTGACACTCGTACTTCTATCTTCGACGCAGATGCCGGCATTCAATTAACAGATACTTTTGTAAAAGTTGTTTCTTGGTATGACAATGAAATGGGATATTCTACAAAAGTTTGTGAATTAATCGAATATATGGATTCAGTAAAATAATTGAATTTATTTATATCATTTTATAAAAAGCCTGCTTATTTTTAAGTGGGCTTTTTTTATTTACCTCGCCAAGCCCAATGACACGATACTTACCTTAATTGAGGAGTCTGCTTCTATCAATGATTGCGTACACGATATAGTTGTTGCTCCAGTGGTAATAATGTCATCTATTACTAATATATGCTTATTATGAACCTGCTGCGGTCGGGTAACTTTAAAAATATTGCTCACATTCCGCATCCGTTCTTCTTTGTTTTTTTGCGTTTGGGTTTGGGTATGTACAGTACGTTTTATCAATTTCGGTAAGACAGGTATACCTGAATATACAGATAAGCCTTCTGCAATTTTTTCACTTTGATTGTATCCTCGACTACGAAGCCGTTTTCTATGGAGTGGTATAGGGACAATATAATCTATGTCTTCAAAAAAACCGGATGCAGACAATTCATCGGCACATAATTCACCTAAAAAAACTCCAATATCGGGTCTGTTCTTATATTTCAAGTCATATATGAGCGAAGAATAGGTATTGTCCTTAAAATAATAAAATAGAGAACTTGCTCGTACATACGGAATTTGCCCCCACAACAATTCCTCCAATGGATTGCGTTCCGTATTATGAAAATAAATGCGTGGAATATCTATTAAACAAGCCGAACACATAACCCGTTCGCTCATTCGCAACTGTCCTCCACATACAACACAATTGTCAGGATAAAACAAGTGAAATATATGCGAAAACAATGAACGAATCATCACACAAAATTATTCGTTATTGCCACTGTTACCTTGTAGTTGAAGATATTTAGCAATATATTTTCCGATAATATCGAATTCCAAATTCACTTTGGTTCCGGGTAAAATTTCATGAAAATTTGTATAATCATATGTGTACGGAATAATGGCAACCTGAAAAGACTTATGTTTAGAATTCACAACTGTAAGACTTACGCCGTTAACGCTAACCGATCCTTTTTCAACGGTAATATAATCTGCTTGGCTCGGCTCATATTCGAATGTATAATACCAACTCCCATCAGCTTCGGTAACATCGGCACAGACAGCCGTTTGATCGACATGCCCCTGTACAATATGCCCATCCAAGCGACCATTCATAGGCATACTGCGTTCAAGATTAACTTTTCCGCCAATATGCAAATCGCCTAAATTAGATTTAAGCAAGGTTTCTTTAATAGCTGTTACCGTATATGTTGTTGCATCTTTTTTTACTACCGTTAAACATACTCCATTGTGAGAAATACTTTGATCGATATCTAATTCATCTACAAAACTGCATGACAATGTGATATGCACATTTTCTTTATCATGTTCAATGTTTTGCACTACTGCAAATTCTTCTATAATTCCTGAAAACATATGTATTATTTTTTATTTTGTTAATTCGTATTATTGTAAAATATCTTGTTTTTTTACTATACAAAATTATCAATAATTATCGTAAAAACCGATTTTTTCAAGAGAGATTCCTAAAAATTACGAGACTCTTGATTATTAATCAATAACACGAATAAAAATGCTTACGAAATTTAACAAACATTGATAGTTCATTATTTTCAACAGATTTTCCTCATATATTTAGGCTCTTATACTAAAACTAGTACAAAGATGTTTTTTACTCGCACATGCGAAAAAAAATCGATTCTTCTATATATTTAAAGAGTTGCATGGTATTAGACTTTTTTGTTGCATTATAAATGCACTTTATTTTTTAATCTTCGGTGTTATTCACAAAGCGATACGAAATGATTCGAAAGCACAGCAAATTAACTCTGTTAGTTAATAACAGGATATCTTTCTGTCTGTTATTATATCATACGAACCTTCGTTTCCGGGGTTAATCGCATATTTTGTAAATCAAGCTGTTCTATCAAAATAACACCCGGTTTTTTCCCTTTCGAAAATTGACCAAAACGACTCTGTAGATTTAACGCATATGCACCTCTATACGTAGCTGCATGAAGTAATTGATTGAGCGAAACTTCAGGAAATGCCTGTTGAAGAGACAACATCTCGCGTATCATTGACACATCAGTATTCGAAGCTAAACTATCGGTGCCAATTGCCCACTGCACCGAATATTTCAAAAACAAAGGGAGCGGTGGCAATTCATCATGTATATACATATTGCTACACAGACATACAACACAGGTAAAATGTTGAGCACCTCGTTCCTCAAGCAAAAAACGGATATCGTATTCGGACATATACACATTGTGTACAAACAACATATGGCGAACCTGCTCAAAAGCTCCGGCAGAAAAGCGAAGTGAAGAGGGATACGTCGTGTGTAAAATTGGATGAGTCAACTCTTTCTGAAACACTTGAAATAATTGTCCCGAATGTTTCGAAAACATTTCATTTTCCGATTCATGCTCTTGATTATGTATTGTTACCGGATATTCATAATCAACTGCATGTGCTTCTATTTTTGCACATAATTTACGTGAACACGAATAGGGAGCGTGTGGAGAAAGAGATACGTGTTTTCGTTGTAAGTATGATTTAAAGAGTTTTTTTCCTCGCTCATATTCAGCACGAGAATCTTCATGCAAATCAAATAATTCTATAAATGTATGATACTGAATAGGGCTGGTCTCTTTGAGTGCAAACGTATCAGAAAAATTTGAGATATCACCAACGGCAACTATACCATTATTCCACATTAATTCATCTGTCTCTTTACAGGCATCTTCGGAAAAAGGAATTTCTTTTTTTAAACGAGCAACGGAGGAAACAAAATCGGGCAATCCGGTTTTTTGCGGAATGTGTGTCTGCAAATTCGATAGTTCTAAATGACAATGTGCATTGACAAAGCCGGGACTGATTATCCCTGCATAAAATTCAACACCGGCTTCCTCCTCAATTGGTTCGGGCACAGAATATATATCTTGAACTACGCCATCATCAGAAACAACAAGTTGTGCATTTTTTCGAAACCGAAAACCATCAAAAATATAATGAGCTCTAATTTTTCTCATAACTTTTTATAACCGACTGCCACAACAAATCTGCTGTTTTATCCCACGAAAATTTATCTCGTTGAATGCGCGCTCGATTAACCAATTCGGTTCGTAGAGCATCATCTTCGGTAATACGCTTCATTGCACGAGAAATATCGGCAACATCTCGGGGGTCGCACAACAATGCGGCTTCTCCGGCAACTTCGGGCATAGATGTGCAGTTGGACGTAATAACCGGCACATCGCAAGCAAATGCCTCTAAAATAGGAATACCAAACCCCTCAAACAAGGGAACATATGTGAGTGCACATGCAGCCCCTAACAATAATGCTAATTCAGTATCCGAAACACGTCCCGTAAAAATCACATCGTGGTTATAGGCATTATTCGTATATGCTCTTTGTATGGCTTTGGAATAAAACATTTCTTCGCCGACAATAAGTAATTTAATAGGCGAATCGGTATCCTGTTTAAACTGTTCAAAAGCCTCCAATAAGCGAGCAATATTTTTTCGCGGATGCAAGGAACCAATATACATAAAGTATTCATTACCATCAGCATAATTCTGCTTTATTGATTTTTTTTGTTCCTCGTTAAGTGGCGAAAACCCATCGCTTATACCATTATAAACTACATCAATAATTTCTGTCGGTAAATTATATTTTGATGCAATATCTTGCTTCGAAAATTCAGACACAGTTGCAATTCTCGTAGACGCAGCTGCATATAAGGGAAAATATTTTTTATAATACCGCAAAACTCCACTTGGAATATGATGCGGGTTATGTTCAAAATTCAAGTCATGAATAACATTCACAATCGGCATAGAAATACCACTTGGCACATAACCGTCTGTTGAAATAAAAATATCTGGGTTAATTTTCTTTATCACTCGCGGTAATTGCACATGAAACCAAAATTTCCACAATAAGGGATGACGAGCTTGAAACGGCACAATCACCGGTTTCACATTTTGGGCAAACACATACTCAGTATCATACATGCGGTCGAACAACAAATAAAATGTATGTTCCGGGTGATTTTCGCACATGCGTTTAATTGTTTCGAAGGTAAATCTCCCTATACCTTCGAGCTTATCTTTTATAAGAAATCTTGTATTTATCGCTATATCCACAATCGTATTTTTTTATCAAAATTAATAAATCTCGAATCAAAAGCAAGTTAACAAATCCCGAACGATTACGACACAATTTATGCTTTTTTTACACCTGTAAAAAACAAAAAAAAACAGAGAAGAGATTAGATATACATCTTTTACTCTTACTCTGTTTCTGTGACTCCGGCAGGATTCAAACCTGCAACCCTCAGAGCCGAAATCTGATATTCTATTCAGTTGAACTACGGAGCCGTTTATGATGCAAAAATAATCTAATTATTGGTATTTACAAGAAGAGATGTTTAGTTTTTTTTTCAAAGCTGTGTTCACCGTAAATTTTACTGTTCGGAATCTTTTTTAACTGAGATAAATCAACATAAAACACTGATTATCAATATTTGTTTTTGAATGATAACCTGAGTTCGACATAATTTTTCGAGTTCAGATTAGCTCCGCTGAGCTCGTCCTTTGTCCTCGGTTGATATAAAAAACTGTTTATCACGGCAAATTATTGAATAATAGCGAGCTATTGTGAAATAATTTAACGCAGAAAATCAGAAAAATTATATTGAATTCAGGATTCAATTGTATGTTTGTTAACACAAAAACTGTATTTTTGAAAAAAAAACATATGAAAGATAACGGACGATATATACTACCAACGGATAAAATTCAAGAATTAGTTTCGCCTATGGGATATTGCATTGCATCGGACAGAATAACGGTTGACGGATGCAAAGTTGAATTTATGTATCGGGAGCAACGAGAAACTCCCGAAGATAGTGGATGGAGGTTTTTAGCCGGCGACGAAACTGATGAGTATCTGGAAAACAATATGAATATTATGATGTTCGAAGTAAACTATATTGCAAATATAGATCCGGCAATCATTCCATACCTTAAACACAAAATCGGTTCAGAATATGAACGTAACGAAAAAACCGACAGCTTTATACCATACGAATAAAAAAACCTTTGCTCCTATTTTTTCTGCGACTGCTTAGCCCATGCGTCTCGTAGGCTTACTGTTCGATTAAACACCAAATTTTCTTGGGTAGAATCTGGGTCTACACAAAAATAACCTGTGCGTTCAAACTGGCATTTGTATCCAACTTCTACCCCTTTAATTGATGGTTCTACCAAAGCACGAGTAATTTGCAAAGAATCCGGATTTATATACTCAAGAAAATCTTTCCCATCTTCAGCATTCAAAGGATTTTCCACAGAAAACAATCGGTCGTATAATCGCACTTCGGTTTCAATTGCATCAGCTATTGAAACCCAATGAATCGTTCCTTTTACTTTTCGTTTTGACTCTTCGGTGCCGCTTCCACTTTTCGATTTTGGGTCGTAGGTGCAATGGAGTTCAATAATATTTCCCGCATCGTCTTTTATAACATCTTCACACTTTATAATATATCCATATTTGAGTCGCACTTCACGACCGGGAGCGAGACGGAAAAACTTTTTCGGAGCATCTTCCATAAAGTCTGTATGCTCAATATATAATTCACGAGAAAATGGAATTGCGCGTTTTTCAGACTGTTCATCTTCCGGATTTGAAATGCCGTACACTAATTCTGATTCATTTTCAGGATAATTTGTCAACACCACTTTTAAAGGATTAAGTACAGCCATAATTCGCGGACTGGCAGCATTAAGATCTTCTCGCACACAATGTTCAAGCAGAGCAACGTCAATCACATTTTCGCGTTTCGAAACCCCAACTTTTGCAGAAAAATTACGAATAGATTCAGGAGTATATCCACGACGACGTAAACCTGAAATAGTTGGCATACGAGGATCATCCCAAGATTGAACATGCTTTTCTTCTACTAATTGTAAAAGTTTTCGTTTGCTCATCACGGTATAATTTAAATTAAGACGAGCAAATTCTCGCTGTTTGGGAACTCGTTGTCCCGGCTCTGCTATTTGCTCCAAAAACCACTCATAGAGAGGGCGGTGAACTTCAAATTCGAGGGTACAAAACGAATGACTTATACCTTCAATAAAATCCGATTCACCGTGAGCAAAATCATACATTGGATAGATGCACCACTTATCGCCGGTACGGTGATGATGAGCATGGCGAATTCTATACATAATAGGATCACGCATATGCATATTGGGAGAAGTCATATCAATTTTAGCACGCAACATACATTCGCCATCGGCAAATTCACCTTGACGCATACGAGCAAATAAATCTATGTTTTCTTCAACAGAACGATTTCTATACGGGCTTTCTTTTCCGGGAATAGTTGGCGTACCTCTACTTTCTGCAATTTCATCAACCGACATATTACATACATATGCTTTGCCTTTTGTAATAAGCAAAACTGCCCATTCATACAATTGTTCAAAATATTCAGAGGCATACAATTCATTTTCCCATTCAAAACCAAGCCACTCAACATCTTTCTTGATTGCTTCCACATATTCAATTGTTTCACGAATAGGATTGGTATCATCAAACCGCAAATTACAATAGCCACCATATTGTTCAGCCATACCAAAATTCAAACAAATTGATTTTGCATGTCCAATATGCAAATACCCATTTGGTTCGGGTGGAAAACGTGTTACAATATGCGGATATATTTTTAGATCTTCCTCAATAAGTTGTTCTATAAAGTGAAGAGATTTTTTGTGTTCTGTTGAATTTTCAGCCATAACTTTTCAATATTTTATGCAAAAATAACATTATCTTGTATTTATTTTACAGTTCATTAATCTATTTACCTGTTTTTTGACAAAAAAAAATTATTTTTCGCAAAAAAAAATCTATGGGAATAATTAAAATTGAAGATATGGAGTTTTTTTCCTATCACGGTTGTTTTAAATCAGAGCAACTTGTAGGGAATTATTTCACCGTTAATGCACGATTAGAAGCTGATTGTTCACATGCGGCAGAATCAGATACTATTGCTGACGCACTTAATTACCAAACAGCATACGAAATTATAAAACACGAAATGGCGATTCCTTCGGCACTTTTAGAACATGTATGCAAACGAATATTAGATGAGTTATTTGCACACTTTTCTACACAGCTTATATCTGCAACAATAAAAGTTGCAAAACTTGCACCGCCAATTGGTGGAAAAATGAAATCGGTAAGTGTACAGTTAACGCAGAAAGCATCATAAGTACGATTTTTTTGTAATGTTTCGTACATATTTTTGACAAAATAGTACGAATGATAGAGTATGTTACCTATATAAATTTTTACCTTTGTTCAAAAAATAATTAACATATGACAATAAACGAAATTCAAGATACTATAATTGAAGAGTTTACAATTTTTGACGACTGGCTCGACAAATACCAGTATCTTATTGACTTAAGCAACAACTTGCCGATTATAGATGATGCGTACAAAACGGAAAAATATCTCATAAAAGGCTGTCAATCGCAAGTATGGTTAGCTGCCGACTATAAAAATGGTGTAATTATTTACACTGCCGATAGTGATGCGGTAATTACGAAAGGAATTGTTGCCCTACTCATACGGGTACTTTCAGAGCAAAAGCCCGAGGATGTTATGAATGCTGATTTGTATTTTATAGAAGAAATCGGCTTAAAAGAAAATCTTTCGCCAACCCGGTCAAACGGCTTGGTGGCAATGATAAAACAAATGAAACTATATGCAATTGCATATAATCATAAAAACAAATGATATGACTGCTGAAGTAAAACAACTCGAAGAAGAAATAATTACCACCTTATCATCAATATACGACCCGGAAATACCGGTAAATATTTATGATTTAGGATTAATATATGAAATAAATCTCGACAAATTACCCGAAGTTTCTATTTTAATGACCTTAACGTCACCAAATTGCCCGATGACAGATGTGATTATTTATCAAATTCAAAATAGATTAATGTTGATTGAAGGTGTTGAAAATGTATTTGTTGACCTTACCTTTGACCCACCATGGGACAAAGAAATGATAAGTGAAGAGGGGAAATTAAAATTAGGATTATTATAAGTTGAATACATGAAACCTGCTATTCAAATGGTTGACCTACAAGGTCAATACAAACACATTCAAGCGGAAGTTGATGCAGCTATATCGAGAGTTATTTCACAATCTGCATTTATTAACGGTTCTGATGTAAAAGAGTTTCAGAAGGAACTGCAACAGTATTTAGGTTGTTCGTACGCTATTACCTGTGCAAATGGAACTGATGCATTAACGCTAGCATTGCTATCGCTCGAACTTGAACCCGGAAGTGAAGTAATAACCTCTGATTTTACATTTATTGCAACAGCAGAAGCTATTGCTCGTGTGGGTTTAGTGCCGGTTCTGGTTGATGTAAATCCGGATACGTATACGATTGACTGCGAAAAAATTATCGAAGCAATTAGCCCGCGAACAAAAGCAATTATGCCGGTTCATTTATTTGGTCAAGCAGCAGATATGAACACGATTATGCGCATTGCACACAAGCATAATTTGTATGTTATTGAAGATGCCGCCCAATGTTTTGGTGCAGAATATGTATACAAAGGGAAAGCAAGAAAATTAGGCACAATCGGTGACATTGGATGCACCTCGTTTTTTCCCTCAAAAAATTTAGGGTGCTTTGGTGATGGTGGTGCTATTTTCACCCATGACACCGAAAAAGCAGATACCATTCGAGCCCTCGCAAATCATGGCTCTCTTAAAAAATATTATCATTCTCAAATTGGCATTAATTCTCGTCTCGATACGATACAAGCTGCTATTCTGCGTACAAAACTCCAACATATTGATGCATACAACGAAGCTCGAAAAAAGGCAGCTGCACAATACACAGAATTATTGTCATCAATTTCATGGATTCAAACCCCGGTTTTTCAGGAACACTCAACACATGTTTTTCATCAATACACCATTAAAATTGATGGGAACAATGCTGCTTTTCAAACATATTTACGAGAACAAGGTATTCCAAGCATGATTTACTATCCGGTACCGATGCATGAACAAAAAGCTTTACTCGAATTCAAACCAAAAGCATGTCCGGTTTCTAAGCAATTATCTCGTTCAGTTATCAGTTTACCAATGCATACTGAACTAAGCCACGAACAAATTGAATATATTTGTCAGGTTATCTCATCATATAAAGCATAATTATGAATACTAATTTTTTTGCACACGAAACAGCCATTATTGATAAGGATTGTGGTATTGGCATCAATACAAAAATTTGGCATTTTTCTCATATAATGTCTCACTGCACTATTGGTGAGAACTGTAATATTGGACAAAATGTGGTTGTTTCGCCGCAGGTAACATTAGGAAACAATGTGAAAGTACAAAACAATGTTTCAATCTACACCGGAGTGGTGTGCGAAAACGATGTGTTTTTAGGACCATCGATGGTATTCACCAATATTTTGAACCCACGCAGTGCCATTGTACGGAAATCAGAATATGTAGAAACAATTGTTAAAAAAGGTGCAAGTATTGGTGCAAATGCAACTATTGTGTGCGGCATTACAATTGGCTCATATGCACTTATAGGAGCCGGATCTGTTGTCACCAAAAACATTAAACCATATGCATTAATTGTTGGAAATCCCGGCAAACAAATCGGTTGGGTAAGTGAATACGGACACACACTTCATTTCGACGAACACAACAAAGCCACATGTCCCGAAAGCAATCACACATATGTCTTAGATACCGAAAAACAAGAAATTATTCAGCTTAGTGAATAATTAAAAAATAAGGCTTACTGCGTTAATGCATTAAGATTGATTTTAAATTGACTTTTAGAAAAAAGAGATGTCGATATTTTTCAAAACTCGGTTAGAGGTTAAATAATAACCTCAGTTCGATATAATTTTTTAGGTTCAGAACGCTTATAAATAGTGAGGTTCAATCGAAAGTTTAGGCAGCGTTCTCATCTCCCTTAAACACATTAACTATTGTTTTAATAACAATGCGTGCATCTAAGCCAAAAGACCAATTTTCGATATACCAAATATCATGTTCTACTCTATTTTGCATAGCCTCATCGGTTTTGATTTCGCCACGATAGCCGTTAACCTGAGCCCAACCCGTGAGTCCGGGTTTAATAAAATGACGAACCAAATAATTCTTTATCCGTGCAGAATATTGCTCTGTATGCTTCAACATATGCGGACGCGGCCCCACAACCGACATATCTCCACGCAAGACATTATAAAATTGCGGCAATTCATCTAAATTAAGTTTTCGCAAACATTTCCCTATTTTGGTAATACGCACATCATTTTTTGTGGCTTGCTCAACATCTGCAGTTTCATTAACTTGCATAGTTCGAAACTTATAACACTTAAATGGCTTATTGTTTTCTCCCGAGCGTTGTTGCACAAAAAACACCGATCCTCGTGAACTTATTTTGACGAAGACAATAAGAATAGGAAATAGCCACGGAGCAATGCATACGAAAAACAGAAGCGAAAAAAGCACATCAAACACTCGTTTAATAAATCGATTAATGCTATTTTCCAAAGGTTCTTTTCGCAAAAAAATAACCGGAATATTTCCATAAAAATCAACATTAACCCGACGATTTAAGGTGTATTTCTGAAAAGCCGGAATGATTTTTATGCGAGTTAAACGAGTTTCACATTCTTCAATTATTTGTTTAATACTCTGCGAATCATATTCAAGCGACGAAATGTATAATTCGTCTATATTATGTTCACGAATATACGAAGCAACATCTTCCAATTTCCCTAATACAGGAATTTGAATATCATCATGAGAATTGTCATCAAAATAACCGATAATTTTATACCCGAGCGATAAATCTTTTTGCAGATACGAATATATTGCACGTCCGGCAGTATTCATCCCAACAATCGCCACCGTACGATAATTAACACCGCTGGCTCGCATATGTTCTAACAATAAAACACTGAGAATGCGAGAAGAAAGTAATAACACAAAAAGATTAAGATAAAAATACGCTAATTGTAATCGAGAAAATTGATCGTATTTTAATATAATCAGCAAGGCAAATAGTAACAATGCATGGAATAATATCAACTTTATGGTTCGAGTGATAATATTTAATTTAACTGAAATACGAATCAGTTGATATGCATTATATTTTTTAGCCAAAAACACCCAAAAAATTATTGAAAACACAAACAATACCTGTTCTTGCACACTAGTATATAAATCGAGAATTGAGTTAAATCGAAAGAAATAGGAAGACACATATGCAATGAAAATACATATTATGTCACTTATTACAAATAAAGGTTTTATGTAATTTGAATATCTCCGATTTTTCATTTTTTGTTTGTATACAGAAAACACAAAGTTAAAAAAAAAATCAGTTTAAAATCGAAAAATAACTATACTGAATAATTTTTCATATAAAAATGAACAATTTTTACAACTCACGTCCTGTGAATACAGCTTTTTATATCAACCGAGGACAAAGGACGAGCTCAGCGGAGCTAATCTGAACTCGAAAAAATATTTCAATACACTTAATATTTACTGGTAATCTCAAAGAGGAAGGAAATTAGCTTGAATGGAGTCTCATTATTTAGTGAAGAAAAATGTATCTTTGTAAAAAACGAAACTCTATGTCTGAAGAAAAAAAAATATTTTTAATAGACGGTCATGCAATGCTGTACCGTTCATATTTTGCTTTTATAAAAAACCCACGAATTAGTGCTACCGGAGTGAACACTTCGGGAATTTTTGGATTCACAAATACACTGTTGGAATTGTTGCGCATTCAGAATCCAAGTCACATTGGTGTTGTATTTGACCCACAGGGACCTACATTCAGAAACGATATGTATGCTGAATATAAGGCAAATCGGCAAGAAACGCCCGAAGACTTAAAAGCTTCAATTCCTCATTTAATTGAGATTATTCAAGGTTTTAATATTCCGGTTATTCAAGTAGAGGGGTTCGAAGCTGATGATGTAATTGGAACATTGGCAAAACAAGCAGCTCAAGAGGGCTTCACCGTGTATATGGCTACTCCCGACAAAGACTATTGCCAGCTTGTTGATGAACATATTTACATGTATCGTCCCCGAAGTTTTGGAAAAGGCATCGAAATTTTGGGTATTCCCGAAGTTTTAGAAAAATTCGGTGTTGAAAACACAGAACAGGTTATTGACATTTTAGGATTGTGGGGCGATAGCTCAGATAACGTTCCCGGAGCTCCCGGTATTGGCGAAAAAACCTCAAAAAAATTAATTTCAGAATACGGTTCCATCGAAGGTCTGTACGAACATATCGATGATCTTACTGGTAAGCAAAAAGAAAAATTGATAGAACATAAAGAACAAGTCCTTTTATCTAAAAAACTTGTTACCATTGATGTAAATGTTCCTATTACATTTTCGAGTTATAATTTTAGCCGAGAAGAATATAATCAAGGAATTCTTTTAGAAAAATTTAAAGAACTTGAGTTTAATAATATTGCCCAGCGACTATTTGCTCCGGTTGAACCGACCCCACAAAAAAAGCAGCAAGCGGCACACACTCAACAGTTAGATTTATTTGGTAACAACGATAGTATTCAGGGAGAATTTCAATCTTTATACAAAAGAATTAAAGACACACCTCACAGTTACTATTTGGTTGACACACCCTCTTTATTAAAAGATTTAGTCCAAAAATTGTCGCAACTCGATGCTTTTTGTTTTGATACAGAAACCACCTCTTTATCAATAATTGATGCGGAATTGTGTGGCATTTCGTTTAGTTGGGAAGCTCACAAAGCATATTATGTGCCGTTTCCCGAAAATCAAGACGAGGCACAAAAAGTTGCAGACTCTCTTCAGCCGGTATTTTCGTCCAAAGCTTGTAAAATAGGGCAAAATGTAAAATATGACATATCGGTGTTAGCGAATTACGGAATTCAGGTTTCGGGCACATTGTTCGACACCTTGCTGGCTCATTATATTATACAACCCGACGGACGACATAAGTTAGATTCTCTTGCGCAACAATATTTAGAATATGAAATGGTGCATATTGAGGAACTAATTGGAAAGAAGGGCGTGGCACAAGCTTCATTTCGCACGGTTCCCATTGAATTAGCAAAAGAATACGCCTGCGAAGATGCTGATATCACTTTCCAACTTTATTCTATTTTGCATAAGGAATTGAAAGAAAAAAATCAGTTAGATTTGTTCAAAAATATTGAAGTACCCCTTGTTCCGGTCTTGTCTGACATGGAACGAATCGGCGTGTCGATTGACAGCGAGGCATTACACACACTCTCTTCATCTCTCAAAGAAGCAATTTTAGAAATTCAACAACAGATTTTTGACCACGCAGGAGAAGAATTCAATATCGATTCACCCAAACAATTAGGAACTATTTTGTTTGATAAAATGGTAATTGTTGAGAAAGCAAAAAAAACCAAAACAAAACAATATGCCACCGGGGAGGACGTCTTACAAAAACTGATTGACACCCATCCGATAGTAGAATTAATTTTAGATTATCGTGAACTTAAAAAATTGGTAACTACCTATGTCGATGCACTCCCAAAATTAGTTCACCCGAAAACACATAAAATACATACATCTTTTAATCAAGCAATTGTAGCAACCGGACGACTCAGTTCAACAAATCCGAATTTGCAAAACATTCCGATTAAAACAGAAAAAGGTCGTGAAATTCGAAAAGCTTTTGTACCCTCAGATTCTGAGCATGTATTTGTGTCTGCTGATTATTCTCAAATTGAATTGCGCGTTATAGCTCACATGAGTGGCGACCCTCATTTTATTGAAGCGTTTACCAATGAAGAAGATATTCATACAGCCACCGCAGCAAAAATTTTCAAAGTTTCACCCGAAGAGGTAAGTTCAGAACAACGCCGTCAGGCTAAATCGGCTAATTTTGCGATAGCATATGGAACAACTGCATTTGGTTTATCGCAAACCTTGTCGATTCCTCGAAAAGAAGCCCAAGCGTTAATTGACAGTTATTTTGAAAGTTATCCGAAGGTGAAAGAATTTATGGATACGCAAATCCGAAAAGCACAAGAACGCGGATATGTTGAAACAATGTTTGGACGTCGTCGATATTTGCCTGATATTCATTCACAGAATGCAACTGTTCGTGGTTTTGCCGAACGAAATGCCATAAATGCTCCAATACAAGGAACTGCTGCCGATATTATGAAAAAAGCCATGATTGATATTTATCGTACAATGCGTGAACAAAATATGCAGAGCAAACTTATAATGCAAGTTCATGATGAGTTAAATTTTGATGTTACACACGACGAACTCGAAAGCATGAAAAAAATCATTAAAGATGGTATGCAAAACGTGATAAAATTATCAGTTCCGTTATCAATTGAAATGGGAGTTGGGGCAAATTGGTTGGAAGCACATTAAACCTGAGTTCGACGTAATTTTTCGAGTTCAGATTGAAATATGCAGACACACCATGTCACAACTCTACGACACAGAAATATAAATCATTTAGGGTAGTATTCGAAAAGAATGCAATACCCGAAAACAGATTAATTTTCGTGAATCAAATTGTACAATTCTTCCAAATCGGGAGTGAGAATTATTTCGCTTCTTCTGTTTTTTGAACGAGCCTCAGAGGTATTGGCTGTATCAACGGGCATATATTGTCCTCGTCCGGCCACAGTAATTCGGGAACCTTCAATAGAGGTATTTTGCAATAATATTTGCGAAATAGCAAGTGCGCGTTCGGCACTCAATTCCCAGTTACGTTTCGAACCGCCGGTATTATCGGTATGTCCTTCAACCATAATGTCAATATCCGGATTTTGGGCCAACACTTCGGCTAATTTTCGTAAAGCTTCTTGTCCTTTAGAAGCCACATCACTTTTTCCTACATTAAACAAGAGAGCTTCGTCAAGTAAGACATATATTTTACCATTTCGTTCTTCTATGGAAAGACCTTGCCCTTCGAAACCGACAAGAGCTTGTTTCACCTTCATACGCAAAGCATTAGAAATAGAATCTTTACGACGAATCATTTCCTCCATTTCCGCAATTTTTTTATTTTTAGTTAAAATCTCATCATTTTTAATTCCCAATTCATTGCGAATTAAATCAAGATTTTTTCGTTCTTCATCCAATTGAATACGAACAGAATCTAAAGCATCTTGTTGCTTTTGCAAATTACGCCGTGCAAATTGAATTTCTTCGAGAATTTTTCTACTTTCTTGAGCATTTTGTTGCATCAAACGAGATTGCTTAGTTACCAAATTATTGTTAAGCTCCTCTAAATCTTGTACCTGCAAAAGAAGGTTTTGAATCTGTCTATTTTTAGAAGTGGTATCAGCACGTAATGTCAACAAATCTTTATTGAGACGGTCGTTACGTTGTTGCAAATCAAAAATTTCTTTTTGAATATGCCCGAGTGCTGTTCGCAAGGAGTCTTGCGTTAATTGACTACTGTCTTGAAGAGTTTGAAATTTCTTTTGTGAAACACAAGAACTTAATACAAGAGCTGCTATAAAAATAAAAATAATCCGTTTCATATTGCTTTAGTTTTTTACAAATGTACTGTGAATCGCAGTTTTTTTTATATAGAAAAAAAGCAATTTTCAAAAAGATACTAACATTTCACATATATAAGCGGAAAAAGTATGCTTTGCATAAAAAAACAGTTTTACTGCGTTAAATTATTTCACAATAGCTCGCTATTATTCAATAATTTGCCTTGATAAACAGCTTTTTTATATCAACCGAGGACAAAGGACGAGCTCAGCGGAGCTAATCTGAACTCGAAAAATTACGTCGAACTCATGTTTATAATGTAAAAAAATTCGGCATTATTAAATATCTTAATTATTTTTGTGCAAACTTGTATTATAAAAGTATGGAAATATTAGCTCAAGGACTTAGTGAAGATGACGATTACAACTATCTTCGAGTAGACCGGTATAAAGATGATGCCGTAGAAAAATTATCTGCATTATATAAATCTGCACTTTCTGAATTGGGAGAAGATCCTGATCGGGAAGGATTACTTAAAACACCCGAACGTATTGCGAAAGCGATGCTGTTTTTAACGCAGGGATATGCAGTAAAACCGGAAGAAATACTCCATTCGGCAATGTTTAAGGAAGAGTATAAACAAATGGTGATTGTGAAAGATATTGAAATATATTCTCTCTGCGAACATCATATGTTGCCCTTTATTGGGAAAGCTCATGTTGCGTATATTCCAAACGGCTATATTACAGGTCTCAGTAAAATTGCACGTGTGGTAGAAGCTTTTGCCCGTCGTCTACAAGTTCAAGAACGGCTCACCGTCGACATTCGAGACTGTATTCAAAAGACCTTGAATCCGCTTGGGGTTGCGGTAATTATTGAAGCACAGCATTTATGTATGCAAATGCGGGGCGTTCAAAAACAAAATTCTACCACAACAACATCGGCATTTACCGGTGCGTTTACCAAAAAAGAAACCCGCGAGGAATTTGTTCATTTGGTAAGTTCAAATTTTCATTAATAAATAAACAGTGTATATAATTATAAATTAACAAATATGAAAAAAGCGTATGTATTTCCCGGACAAGGAGCCCAATTTGTTGGAATGGGGAAAGACTTGTATGATTCATCTCCCTTAGCAAAAGAACTGTTTGAAAAAGCAAATGACGTGTTGCAATTTCGCATTACCGACCTTATGTTTGAAGGTACTGACGAAGATTTAAAACAAACAAAAGTAACACAACCGGCCATCTTCTTACATTCAGTAATTTTGGCTCGTGTTCTCGGAGACTCATTCAAACCCGAAGCTGTTGCCGGACATTCACTTGGCGAATTTTCCGCATTGGTTGCTGCCGGAGCTTTATCTTTTGAAGATGGTCTCACATTAGTGTCAAAACGTGCTCTGGCAATGCAAAAAGCATGTGAATTAGAGCCATCAACAATGGCCGCAATTATAGGTTTAGAAGATAAAGTTGTGGAAGATATTTGTAGTGAAATTGCAAGTGTTGTGGTACCGGCAAATTACAACTGCCCGGGACAGCTCGTAATTTCAGGTTCAAAAGCCGGCATAGAAAATGCCTGTGCACGACTAACAGAAGCGGGGGCAAAACGTGCTATTGTATTGCCGGTAGGTGGTGCATTTCACTCTCCTTACATGGAGCCTGCTCGGGTAGAATTGGAAGCTGCTATCACAGAAACTGCTATTTCGGAACCTCAGTGTCCGATATATCAAAATGTTGATGCAAAACCATATACCGATACAAAAACGATAAAACAAAACCTTATTTATCAGTTGACTTCTCCGGTAAAATGGACACAAACTGCTCAAAACATGCTTAAAGACGGATTTGATTCATTTACAGAAGTTGGTCCGGGAAAAGTATTGCAAGGTTTGATTAAAAAAGTAGACAGAAGCGTAAAGGTTGAAAGTGCAACCGTATAATGTATATATAATGAAAGCATAAAATTGTTCTTTCATTATTTGGTCCCGTAGTTCAACGGATAGAATAGTTGTTTCCTAAACAATAGATCCTGGTTCGATTCCAGGCGGGACTACAATTCACACATTTTTAGACAATCCACACGCCCTTAAAACTCTATTATTTTACAATAAAAACAACTATTTACGCCGTTTTTGTTGAGGCTGGTGTAATTGTATAAAATTGCATAGGATTTGAAAATGGTTTGAACAGTGAGGGCAATAAGTAATCTGAGAATCTTGTGTGTCAGAAACACAAAACTTCTATCTGAAATGGAAAGTAGTGTCTCTACAAGGCTTTATTGTGGCAGATTGCAAGAGTGTTCATAATTGCCATATAAATGGACATATGTTTAGTCGGTGTTCATTCTATTCTTCTTAAAGCTTGAAATGTACAGAATTTAATAATAATTGGACAAATATTGTGGTAGCATCAAAAAATGGACATACATTTGCGATACGTTCACAAAACGTGAAATAATGAACAGACACTGAAATGAAAAATTTTGATAGACAGAAACCTTACAATGATTTACCATTATTACCACCTAATGAGGATATTGGAAACAATCCAGTTATTCTAAGGCGATTGGTGCTGGCATCGAGAGCTTTAGCAACTGTAAATGGTAATTTAAACAGACTGCCTAATCCATTAATGTTCATAAATACATTGGCTCTACAAGAAGCAAAAGCATCAACAGAGATTGAGAATATTTTCACAACAGAAGACGAATTATATAAAGCAATATCAGACACATATAAAGAAGCAAATATAAATCCAGCAACGAAAGAAGTTTTAAAATATCGAGAAGCACTTTGGGCAGGTTATAAAGAATTGCAGGAAAGTCAAAAAATAGAAACTAAACTAATTAAACAGATTTTTAACCAAATTAAAGAAACTACTTCTGGTTACAGACCGCCACAGGCTCAGGTGGCAATAAAACGGGGAGAAAGCGAATTTCGTTCAGAGAAAATAATATACACACCTCCAAGAGAAGAAAAATTGATAGAAACTTTAATGGATAATTTGGTGGATTTTCTGAACGATGATGAAAAATACCCAATAGACCCATTATTAAAAATGTGTATCGCACATTATCAATTTGAGGCAATTCATCCCTTTCAAGATGGAAATGGTAGAACTGGTCGAATTTTGAATCTTCTATATTTATTTAGTAAAGGCTTATTGTGTCAGCCAGTGCTATATATGTCAAATTTTATAATTTTAAATAAAGAGGACTATTATTTTAAATTAGGAGCAGTAACAAAGCAAAACTCATGGGAGTCCTGGATTGAGTTCATGCTAGAAGCCACCGAAAAGACTTCCATATTAACAAATAACAGGATTAATGAGATATTATCTCAAATGGAATCAACCCTTGAATATGCGAAAGGAAAAATAAAATGGTATAATAAGGAGGTAAACGAAGCGATATTCAGTCAACCTTACATTAAACCTAGTCTAATAGGTGGAATCATTGGAAAAACCTCAAGGACAACATTGACAAAATATATGAATGAATTGGTAAACTATAAAATTCTTATACCTAGAAAAGATGGAGTTGAAGTTTTTTATATTAATGAAGATTTAATTAGAATATTAGAGGGACAATAACAACAAAGCGTAATAACTAAGAATTCAAGCGACATGCAATGCCCAGCGTGAATTCCCGGTAGAACTAAATCTATGGATTTTTAATAGCTAGGGTTTTTGTCTAAAAAACACAACTGCATTAAAAATGAGCAGAAATTGAGGGATACACCAAGGCTGCCAAGCGAATCTTTTCGCGTGGTCAATAAGCATAATCCACATCACAAATATATACTCTTCATATTCACAGTATTTAATTTTTTTTTGTATTTTTGAATAGAAAACAAATATGACAACATATTTGTGATGTCCGTAAAAATAACATACACACATGAATATATTCACAAAAAATAACAACTGTGTAGATAGTGGATATATTAACAAGTAGTTGTGGATATATACTAGTTAGCAATAATTTAATGAAACCAAGAAATTTAGCATATGTCATTATATCAGTCCTGTTTGTTGGTTGCGGAATAATCAATCCAGAATTGAGATATACACCTAAAAGTTCAGATGAGTTTTATTTTCCACAATTGAGCGAAGAAGTTAAACTAAAACAAGCTGAATGTATGCGATTAGAAAATTTTCCGTGTGTATTTAAACAGAATGATACGCTAAGTGATTTTGTGAACGAATGGTATTCAACTCATTTAAAAAGCCTAAAAGAACCCATTTTATATAAACAAATTCGGCAGGACAAGAAAGTTGTTCGATTCACACATTTAGGAACTTGGTCAAGACCTTACTCGTATCGAATTGAGAAAATAGACGGGAAAATCATAGGAACTTTTAATAAAACCAAAGGACTTGGTGGATATAATGCTGGACGAAGAATTAAAAACGAAGAAAAAGAAATAAAAATTGAAGATTGGAACTTAATGATAGCTAAAATTGACAGCAATTTTTGGAATATACCAACTCACGACCCGAATATGATTCTGGATGGCGAAGAATGGATTTTAGAAGTTTTAATCAATGACAAATATCACGTAGTTTCGAGAAACAGTCCCGATAATTATGGTGGTGAAAAATATGCTGAACTTTGTAAAACTGTAATAAATACATATAATAACGAATAAAAAATATTGCTGACAATGTATATAAAAATAGGCGAAATAGCAGTAAAATCAAGGCTTTTGGCTTCTGTCAAACTTTGTTCTTAAACGAAATTTAGTGCTTCTAAATCGCCTACTATATCTTATACTACCCCTTGGCTGTAATAACACGGAATTAAAAATCAAGATATGTCTGCTGAAATGAATAAAGAACACACAAATAGAAAACTAAAAACAATGGAGGAATTAAAGAATAACGAAGACTTATTTAAACAAATACTAAAAATTGCTCAATTTGAATCAGAACTTGATATGGGGGTTAATCCTTCAGATTTTGAACAAGCAAATGTTGGATATTTAACAGAGAAAGATTTCGAGTATATAAAAAAAGTTTGCGTTTTAGTTGAAAAACGATTACGAGATCCAAATTGGTTAGAAGAAATAATAGATAAAATAGAGAACAAATATGTAGAAAAGACTAATACCATTACCATTGGTGGAATTAGATTTGATGATGAACTATTTAAGGGCGGAAGAGGCATTTTGGAATCTTATATAAAAGAATTGGGTGAAAACAAATAACTACCGCCAATAACTAAGAATTCAAGCGACATGCAATGCCCAGCGTGAATTCCCGGTTGAACTAAATCTATGGGTTTTTAATAACTAAGGCATTTGTCAAAAAAAACACAAGCGCATTAAAAATGAGCAGAAATTGAGGGATACGCGAAGGCTGCCAAGTGAATCTTTTCGCATGGTCAATAAGCATAATCCACACCTCAAATATATATCAGTCATATTCACAGTTTTTAATTTTTTTTGTATTTTTGAATAGAAAACAAATATGACAACATATTTGTGATGTCCGTAAAAAAAACATGTACACAAGGATATATTCACAAGTACTTGTGGATATATACTAGTTGTACCACATAAAAATGAGACCATATGACTAAATACTACCTTTTCATATTTCTTCTTTTAGCGATTTTTTCATGCAAGATTTCACATGATAATTCAAATCAACAAGGAATAGAAGTAAAAAATCCGAAAGACTCGCCAAGTATATTAACAGAGACAGATAATATCGACTTGACAATTAAAGATAATGATGGAAATTCTGATAATTGTCTAAATGATTCAGTTACTGTTGAAGACTACTTGGATAACATAACTTTTCCGTTTAAAGGATGGTCTACATTTCGTGCTCTGGACTTAAGGACAAACACTACATCTTTTTTAAACTTTCAAAAGTGTGATTATGAAATATTTCAATTAGACAAAGAGATTCAAAAAGGATTAGATAATGCAAGTTACATTTCCGACTATGGGTATATAAACGGATGCAGAGTAATCCTTTTATTCATACAATATCCTAATCAATATATCGGTAGATTAGTAACGTTTCTTGACAATAAGCCTATTGATAAACTAAATGTTGTCCATTTGGGATTTGGAGAAGCTCCTTGCGATATCAAATTCAATGGAGATAGTGTGTTTTTTGATGAATATATTTCAGAATCAAAATTGTTAGGTAACGATTCTCTGATAGTAAATATGGAGCAACGATTTACTGTGCGAGATACAGATGAACAATTTGATAATAAAATTATAGGTGAGTATAAAAAACAGATATTCAAGATAGATTCTACTGGGATTTTTAAGCAGCTACACAGTGAGAGTAATAAAAAGGATTTTATGAAATTAATATGGTCTTGTTACTAAATTTACGTGGTACAATCGAATTCTAAGACCTGACCAAAATAAATCACTAAAAAATAAATTCTTTTAGGCATATTTCTTCGAATTATCTAGGAAGGAAGTTAGTAGTTCGACCTCACGATAAACCAGCTTGCGACTTACTAACAGTTAGGGCACTAATTCCACCCGTAGAGGACTTTAACCTCCTAGAACATAAAATTACACACTTATAAGTTAGTTTTCTAATTGTATTTTTCGGATTTGAAAACAACTTAACCAAGTGTGCAATGCAGTATATGCAGGGCACACACAGCAAGGTATAGTGCATAGCCTACATGCGTTTTTGGTTTGAAAAAATATTTTTATATTTGAACATAATGAAATCTAATAAACATTGAAAGTTAAATGCCGGCTACGACACCATACCTGCGAAACGTTAGCGTTCATTAATAGAAGCCGTATCGCCTTATTATAAAATTATTTTTATATTTGAAAAACGTTTCCCATGAACAATTCACAGATTGAGATATTTACATCAGAAAATGGCCAAACTGATATTCAAGTCAAGTTTGAAAATGAAACTGTTTGGTTATCTCAAAAACAAATGGCTCTCCTTTTTGATAAAGATTCAGACACAATTAGTCTACACTTAAAAAATATTTAACAATCAGGTGAACTTGATGAATTTTCAACTACCGAGGAATCCTCGGTAGTTCAACAAGAAAGTAATAGACAAGTAAAAAGAAAAATAAATCTGTATAATTTAGATGCTATTATTTCTGTAGACCTCAGTTCGACGTAAGAAAAAGCTAGTTTGTTAATGAAAATAGCGAAAAAATTAGTGTGTTTAAATGCTTGGCTATTAAACACTTAACTAATAATTTCGCGATGATTTTTGTATCCAATTTGAACCAGCATTACGCAAAAAGCAGATATCTATAGGTAAAAAGACCCGAAATAGAAAAAGTAGGATATCTTGTAACGATAACTGTTTTGTTTCACCTCAGCTGATATAGAACAATAAGGTATCACTTCCTCAAAAAATACCCTTTCCCCGATTCCATATTTATGATACTATTTGTATTACCATTAGGAGTCCATAATCCTTCAAAATTCTTAATTTCTATACAGTTATTTGCATTGAAATCTTGTGAAAATGGAGTCGCTGTTTGATATGGGCAACCAATGATATTCCAAGTTGCAGTAAGATTGTATTGAAAAGAAGTTACATCTATTGGAGTACCTGTAATTGTTAAAGTTGCATTTGAGTTTAGATAAACAAAATACCCTTTGCCAGCTTCTAATGTTTGCAATGAGTTCAAGAAATCAGGATTATCTTTTCTCCATAAAGCTTCAAGTGTTTTTATTTCAAGCAAATCAATTCCCGAAAATATATTACTTATGGTGCTTGATTCAGGAGTAACATTCAAAGAAATTAAATTCCAACCTTGTGTTAGATTTATAGTTTGAGTTGTGGAAATACATTCCGTAAACGTCAGCGTTGAAGAATTATGACTGAATACATCTATATTCGGAAGTCCATCGACTGTAGTTGCGGTAAATACCACTTCATTGTATCCGGCTTTAAGAGCAATATTAGTTGAAGTATTTGTCCATGTTGTCCAAGCTTCTGTGCTTGGGAAGCTAAGATTTTGGTTAATGACAACTCCATTTACAGATACCGAACCTGGTCTGTTATCGGCACCTCCATTGGCATATTTTATAGAAATATCTGCATTTTGAGTAATTGTAGAATTTATGCCAATTTTTATGCTGGCACCAATTTCATTATCGGTATTTACATAAGCTGATCCGCTGTATCCGGCATTAGTTGTTTCTAAAATTCCAAGGAAATCACAAGCATCTTCGGCTTGAAACGTAGTACATGCTATTTTTCCTGTATTTCCTTCAACACAAGTTCCACATTCATCAAGAACAGCAGTTCCGCCCCAATTACCATTGCAATCTTGAATACAAGCTTCTTTTCCTGTATTTCCGTCTACACAAGTACCACAATCGTCAATAAGTGCAGTACCACCAAAAACACCATTACAATCGATAGTACAAGAACCTAATTCTATTCCTGAAGCTATGAGATTAAACTGATCTAAATTAGGACCACCCTCGGCTGTAGTTGAAGTAAGGGTAATAAGATTTGCTCCCGAATTGAGGTTTACAGTTACATTTTCAATATTCCAGCTAGTCCAACTCCCTGTGGGTGAAAAGGGTAGTGTTTGTGTGGTTCCATTTAGTTCCAGAGTGAGAGGTCTGTCTACTGCTCCTCCATTTGAATACCGAATACCTAAAGTCGTTGTTGCTGCAACATCAGCATACAGAACAATTGTAAGTGCAGCGTCTTGTGCATTATTGAAATTTGCAAATCCATCGCCATAAAATCCATTATTGTCAATGTCAATGGTTCCATCGAGAGTACAAGCATCTTCTATTTGTATAGTACCAGTACATGCTATACTGTTAGTATTCCCACCAACACAAGTTCCACAATCGTCGTAGAAGGCATTACCATTTTCATCTCCGTTGCAATCTCTGCTTATGGCTCCAACTAATTCAATATTTGGAATAGGTGCTTTATCAACACCGTCTCCCAGAAAGAACCCCAAATGAGGAGGTTGGTTGTAGGCAGATTGTTGCCATGAAATGGCATTTCTGTATGTGGGGTCATGCATTAATGTATACAATTTATGAGTTGTAGGTATTGTAGTCGTATGAATGTATAATCGGGAAGCTCCATCATGAAGAATTACTTCTTCTCGCCAGTCTCCAAGAATATCGGCAGAGAGATTAGGAGTTGATTTGGATCCATTGCAAGAATTACCAGTAAGGGTAATCAATCGTGTTGTACCGTTTCCAGTCCATTTGTCGAGACTACTACCACTGAGGAGTTCATCTTGCAAATCGCCATCCCAATACACCCTAAAATTCGTAGAAGAAGGTTTTGAAGTCGAAATCCGACTACCCGTTGCACTAAAAGTTCCTGAAACAGAATTTGACCACCCTTCTTGACCACGAACATTTGCATCAATATCGCCACACATACCTCTTCCGTTATCATTACCACTGCCTGTGCCCCACAACACTTGTCCGGTACGAGCATCTATCATATAATGATCCGGCTGACTGCCCCTGTTTTCACTTACTTGCCAAATTTCTAAACCGGGTCTGTCAGGATCCAGATCTCCAATATGATTAGCATCTCCATGACCATGGTTTGTACACCATTGAAAACTTCCATCGTGATCTATTGCCGTAGACCCGGTATATATTTCGTCAAATCCATCACCATCACCATCGGTGGCCATAATACCATGGTTTCCATTTTCATATGCATCACCATTTCCAGGGTTATTGGAATCAAATGTCCATTTATTGCTTAATGTTTGTCCATCCCAATCAAATGCAGCTATAACCATACGTGTATAATATCCACGTTGAAAAATCATACTTGGTTTAACTCCATCAAGATATGCATTTGTTGCATTGTAACGGTCAAGTCTGTTTCCATAATTATCGCCCCAACTACCAACACTTCCTCTTTGGACTATATAATTTACGGTTGCCATTTCTTCACCTGTCAAGCCGTTGAAAATTGTGAGATATTCTGGTCCTGAAAGAACATAACCATCTGAATTTCTGTAGTCAGCTCCATCGTCATCGTTTGCCGCTGGACCTTTACTAATATATGCTCCCGAACCATCTCTTGCGCCAGGAGCTGTTTTACATGCAATTTCTGCGAGCCCGTCTAAATTGTAATCTCCAACCAAAAATTGTGTGTAATGTGCACCCGATCTTATATTTATTCCAAGATCTATTCTCCACAGTCTGGTTCCGTCAAGTTCGTATGCATCGAGATAGGTATTGTCTGTAACTCCAGATTGAGAGTTATCTTTTGCATTGTCGGGATACCATTTTACTATTATCTCATATTGACCGTCGCCATCAAGATCACCCACACTACAATCGTTTGGTTGGTGATTATTACTGGGGCGGTCGAGGTTTACGGTTAGTATTTGCGATCCCCACACAGTTGCTGTGCCACCAACAGCCTTTTCTTCACCGTTGACAACTGGTCGTACAGTGTAAGAGGAATTATTAGTCCCAGCACCATCGCTAAGGTTGCTCGCTCCTGTAATGGGATTGGCATTTACTTTTGTATTGTCACGGTAAATATTAAAGGCAATATCCTTAGGATCTGTTCCTAATACCCGCCAGCTTAGAAACACACCATTATTTACTTTTACAGCAACAAGACCTCTGTCGAGGTTTTCCATTTGTCTTTGAGCTAAAATGTGATTGGGAATCACACATCCTATTATAAAAAATAGCAAAGAAAATCTGATTATAATTGTTTTCATATGTATAATAATTTGATTAGAGTTTTTTACTGTTATGTCAGTAATGTTAAGCATAAATCAAAAATATAGTATCATTTTATATTGTTTGTGTACAATGGTTTCAGATAGGTGATAATTTGGATCAGTGCCTCATAATGAGTTGGTTAAGGCTGTTTTAATTTGTCTTTTATGTGATTTTTATTCAAGGATGTTCAAACTTTTATGTTTCCAATGTAAATCGATCTGAAATATTCTTGCAAAGTTTGAAATATTAGTTCTTTAGTAGAAAATACCCTTTCCCCGGTTCCATATTCTCTATACTATTCAATGTTCCATTTGGAATCCAAAACCCATCAAAATTTTTGATTATCGAACAATTTGTGGAATTGAAATCGGTTGCGAATGGCGTTGGAGTTTGGTGTGAACAACCGATAATATTCCATCCATCCCGTAGAGACGCAATGCTTTGCGTCTCGGACATTGAAACAGCTGTAACCGTCAACGTTCCCCCAGTATTCATCTTCACCAAATACCCTTTTCCAGCCTCCAAATGTGTCATGCTATTTAGGAAATCGGATTGTGACGCAATCCAGAAAGATTCGGCATTTTTTATTAATGCAACATCAAGTCCATTAAATAAAGTTGCAATACTACTATCGGCTGGGTGGACATTGAATGAAATTAGGTTCCAGCCTATTGTTAAAGGAATTGTTTGGGTTACGAGGCAAGAGAGTTCAATTCCAGAAGCGTGATCAAATGATACCTTATCGAAGTTTGGTCCACCTGTTGAGTTTACTGAAATAAATTCTATAGAATTTATTCCTTGGGTCAGTTGTATCGTAATTATTTGCTTATTCCAGTTTGTCCATGCATCTGTTGGTGCAAAGGCTTGAGAGCTTACCTGCTCAATGTCGTTTACTATTATATTCATGTTTCGGTCATCGGCAGATCCATTGGCATATTGGAGCTGTATATTCACAGTTTGATTATTGGGCGATAGAAGATTAAATGTGGCAGAAGATCCAATTGTGTTTGTGAAATTTATAAAACCATTGCCAGTATATCCTGTTTGGTCTGCATCAATTGTTCCATCAAAAGAACAGGCATTTTCGGCTTCAATAATTTGTAATGAACAAGCAGTATTACCTGTCTTTCCACCACTACATACACCACATTGGTCAATGCTTGCACTACCGTTTATATCATTATTGCAATCTATTGTAATGGGTTCAAATATGAATTTCTGATTGTCTCCTCCTGTTCTTGTATATAGATTGCATAAACCTCCAGGTGCCATAGAGTAGCTTCCTATATCTGCTACTACATTGGTGTTTATGGAAGGAGAGAGAATATATGAGTTTGCACCAGATAATTCAAAATTCCAGGTGTTTTGAGTATTTGTGCTCGTGTTTATTTGTGTTGCGGTTTGGGCATCGCCATAGGAAAGATATTCGCCACTTGCATAATTAATAATGGTATAGTATCCATTTTGTTCTTTCTTTACTTGCCATGCCTGATTGCTTATTCCATTGTTTGCTTGCTGACTAACTACATTGTTCGATTCCAAGAAAAGATTCGAATGAACCGGTATTATCTGGTAGATTCCTTCTTCTATCACAGAACAAGCTACTTTTCCTGTATTTCCTTCTACACAAATACCACAATCATCTAAATAGGCAGTGCCATTGGGGGTATTATTACAATCTGGTGGGTCGATAATAATATCATTATCACATCTTGATTTAAGGTAATCTCGAACGAGCTTTCCAGATGGTTTTATGTCATTATCTGTCCAGTTACCATTTGCTCCTGTTCCGGTATATAATGCTGCGGAAGTCTCTCCCAGGTCAGCAACCGACCAATTACAACTTCCTATTGAATTCTGATCGAGAAAGTCCCACCATGCCTGAGATTCAACTGTGTTTATATCTCCATTCCCATTGGCGTTGCATGTCCCATATTCTGTCACAAAAAGGGCAATCCCTTTATTCATAGCAGAAAGAGCATTGTCGCGAAGCCACTGCTTATGAGAATCGGCATAATAGTGGAGGGTATAGGCAATATTTGTTCCCGCTACAGGATTATTTGCAGCATCGCCAACTCCCTGTGACCAAAATGCAGTTCCACAAACAATGATATTATCGGGGTCATTCTTTCTTATTGTAGAAACAATCTGGGTATGATAGGGTTTAATGACATTTTCCCAAGAAACATCAAGAGGTTCATTCCAAATCTCGTAAATTACATTTGGGCTGTTACCGTAACGTTTAGACATAGCATCGAAAAATGTATTCGCTTCATCTACATAGTTATTGGCTTCATGAACGTGAAAATCAATTATTACATAAATCCCCAGACTTATTGCAGCATCTACAACTGTTATCACTTTATTTTGTTCTTTAGTGGGATTTGTTGCATATCCTCCAACATCAACAGCCATTGCTATTCTAATGACGTTAATACACCAGTCATCTCTTAACCATTTTACAGCGTTGTAATTGTAAAAGTCTGGTTTCCATTGACTCCAATAAAGAGACATTCCTCTTAATTGAACGGGTAAACCATTTTTATCAACTATTTGACTGCCAGACACACCCAGTTGACCATATTTTTCTACAGCAGTTTGAGAAAAAGAAACTGTTGCATAAATAAGGATAAGAAATAGTAGAAGTTTTTTCATATTGAATATTTTATTTATGAAACATTATTCTCCCTTAAGACATGTAAGGGAGAATTATATCAATGTGTTTGTACCTATTTGTATAAGTAATAAGCAGATCCTGGTTCCGTGTTTTCAATGCTGTTTGCAGTTTCATTTGGAATCCAGAAACCTTCAAAATTTTTGATTAATTGGCAATTGGTGGAATTGAAATCGCTTGTAAATGGCGTTGGAGTTTGGAATGGGCAACCTATTAGGTTCCATCCGGTGATGGTAGA
>JAQICB010000021.1 GCA_027858745.1 Bacteroidales bacterium | reverse complement strand
AGTTTTTCTGCGTTAAATTATTTCACAATAGCTCGCTATTATTCAATAATTTGCCTTGATAAACAGCTTTTTATATCAACCGAGGACAAAGGACGAGCTCAGCGGAGCTAATCTGAACTCGAAAAATCACGTCGAACTCAGGTTATAAAAAAATGACTACCTATGAATGTCTTGATTTTAATACTTTGATAACTTCTTCGAGAGAATATTCTTTTTCTGCTAAGAGTACTAAGTAGTGATATAGTAAGTCAGCAGCTTCTCCTAAAAATAATTCTTTGTTAGAATCTTTTGCCTCTATTACTAATTCAACAGCTTCTTCCCCAACTTTTTGAGCAATTTTGTTTATTCCTTTGTTAAACAGATGATTTGTATATGAGCCTTCAACCGGAGATTTTTTTCGTGTTTGAATAACATTTTCTAAGTACGATAAAAAGTCAGTTTCTTGGTTGTTTTTTTCATTAAAACATGTGTCTGAGCCTGTATGGCATGTTGGGCCATGAGGTTTTGCTTTTATGAGCAAAGTATCTTGGTCACAGTCTATGTGCATGTCTATAACATCAAGAAAATTTCCGGATGTTTCTCCTTTTGTCCAGAGAGTTTGACGTGAACGGCTATAAAATGTAACACGTTTTTCCGTGCATGTTTTTTCATACGCCTCTTTGTTCATATAACCTAACATTAAAACAACATTGGTGTGAGCATCTTGAATAATTACGGGAATAAGCCCGTCAGGTGATTTTGAAAATTGTAATTCCATAAAAAAAGTTTATTAACGAATAGAAATATTATTGTTTTGTAAATAATTTTTTAAATTGGGTATAGCTATTTCTTTAAAGTGAAAAATACTTGCAGCGAGTGCAGCATCTGCTTTTCCATCAACAAAAACATCTTTAAAATGCTCCATTGTTCCGGCACCTCCGGACGCAATAATTGGAATGTCTACCATGTCTGAAATGGTTCTTGTTATTTCAACAGCAAAGCCATTTTTGGTACCATCGTGATTCATTGATGTCAACAAGATTTCACCGGCACCTCTGCTATATATTTCTTTAACCCAATCGAGTGTTAGAATATCTGTTGGTTTTTTTCCACCATGAGTATGAACACGCCAATCCGTATCGTAGAGTTTCGTATCTATTGCTACTACTACACATTGCGAACCAAATTCTTTTGCTAATTCTTCAACTAATTTTGGATTAGTAACTGCTGCAGAATTAATTGTAATTTTATCTGCTCCGGCTTCGAGCAATACGCCTACGTCTTTTACCGAGGTGATTCCTCCGCCAACAGTAAATGGAATGTTGAGATGCAATGCAATACGTTTGACCAATGATGCTAATGTTTCTCTCCGTTCAAGTGTAGCGGTAATATCTAAAAAAGTCAATTCGTCAGCTCCTTGTTGAGCATAAAATGCTCCCAATTCAATTGGATCACCGGCATCTCGTAATTGGAGAAAATTAACTCCTTTAACCGTGCGTCCGTTTTTAATATCAAGACATGGAATGATTCGTTTAGCTAACATGTTGACTGTATTTTCTTTTTCTAATAATCATAATTATTGTTCCAATTATTGTGAGCAGCAATAATGGGACTGCAATATTAAACAATTGCCAATTTTTTCGTTCTTTTAAAATACGTTTTTCATTGAGTAATCTGATTTTCATTTCTTGCGTACGCAAGGGGATAAATTCAGAATCACCACATATATAATTGGCAACATTGAGTATAAATTCTTTGTTTCCGGTATATAATTTATTGTCTACAGCTACATATTTATAAAAGTGAAGAGGTTTTGGAATAGTGTCGAAACCTTTAATTTCCACTTCATTTTTTATAATGTCGCCATCTGCTATAAATACCATTTTGTTAGAATCTGATTGGGTTTTTATAGAAAAGTTTTCGGGTAATTTATTCGCAGGAATAGGACAGGAGCGTTTATCAAAAAAAGATTTCATTGAACCTTCGTTAAGAATAGCAACAGGCACATAATATGAGTTGAAATAGTTCCCGCCAATTCTTTGCAGAATACTGAAACCTACCTGAGCAGGTGCTTGTATTTCGCGAGCGTATGCAGAAGATGATAATAATACGGTTTTTTGTAAGCTGCCATTGCCGGTAACTGTTGTGTCAATAGTACTTGCAAATTGCGATTTTACTAAAGAAATATCTTGAGTAATGCGGTGATTTTTATTACCTCGCAATAGTGGATAATAATACCAGGGTACGCCTTGATAATTTGGCTGCATTTCCGGAGGTGATATATTTAATGGTACTTTTGCACATTGGTTGTCAAGTAAAATGGTGCTGTTGATTCTGACACCGAGATGAAATAAAAAGTCTGAAATATTTATGTCTCGAGGTATAGCAAGAGCTTCCGAAACATATTGAAGGGTATCTGCATTTACCTGAACTTTATCGAACAAGCAGAACAAATTTCCATTGTTCATTACGTATTGATCGAGAATAAATTTGTCTTCTTCAGAAAATTTTGAGGTGGGTTGTGCTATCATTACCATATCGTATGTGGTAAGAGAGTCGAGCAGTTGCCAGGTAGAGATTTTATCGATATCGTAAAAATCTTGTAATGATTTAAGTGCGTCGTATACATACACAGATGACAATTCATTGTGATTGGTAATATATGCAATTTTTTTGGTACGGTTTTGTGTTAATTGTTTGATGCTTTTTAAACATAAATATTCTAGTTTCCCAAGAGCTTCATACACTTGCTCTTCAGTTGATGAGCCTATTACATCAGAGAATAAATTTACCGGCACAAATGAAGAGCTGGTAGATACAATTATGCCGGGGATAATAAATCGTTGTTCAAATTTCCCCGATTCATCTTGTTCTTGAATGGTGTATGGTCGTAAGCCATAATTTTGAATTAATCTGTTAAATGCAGCTTTGTTTGATTTATTATCGGTGCCAATATTAAGTGGATCTATATATTTTATGTGGATACGAGAACCACCTATTCGTTTTATTTCTTCTAAAAAATCAGACACATCCCGTTTCATTTTAGTGAATGTTAATGGTAAGTCTCCATGCAGATATACCGAAAAGCGAATAGTGTCTTGAAGATTGTTCAGGTATGATTTTGTTTCATCAGACAGTGTGTATCGGTTATCTTCGGTTAGGTCGAATCGAAGATAGGTGGAGTTGCCAATCCAATTGAGAGCAAAAACAATGCATATTGCAATCAATATATTACGTAATATAGTAGACTTTTTCCGCATGTTTTATTTCCGTTTGTTTTTAATAGATATTATTGTCATATAGAGAAACAGTCCGATTATGCTTATAAAATAAAGAATGTCGCGAGTGTCAATAACACCTCTGCTTATCGATTCGTAATGTTGTCGAATACCCGTTAATACTACAATATTATTAATGGTACTGTTTTGAAATATGTCTGCAATAAAGTCGAATCCTATAAAAAACACAAAACAGAGTGCGGCAGTCACAATAAATGAAACTATTTGGTTGTCTGTTATTGATGAAATGAATGTTCCAATTGCAATATATACTCCCGAAAGTAAAAATAATCCGATATATGCCCCAATTGTTGCAGCAATATCAATATTTCCGGGAGGACTTCCTAAAGCATATACTGTTATGAAATATAAAACAGTTGGAATTAACGATAGAAAGATAAGAATAATACCTGCAAAGAATTTTGAGAACACAATATCTTTGTCTGTTATGGGATAGGTGAGGAGTAGTTCTATTGTACCACTTTTACTTTCATCTGCGAAAAAACGCATGGTAATAGCTGGGGCGAGAAATAAAAAAATCCAAGGAGCAAGGAGAAAAAGTCCGTCTAAACCGGCAAATCCTGTTTGAAGAATATTCATTTCGCTTTCAAAGACCCATAAAAAGAGACCTGTCCCCAATAAAAATATTGCAATAACAATATATCCGATTAGAGAACTAAAAAAACTTACTATTTCTTTCCATAATAGGGTTCTCATACTTTTTTTTGCAAATGTAATTAAAACCGTTGAGCTTAAAGAGAAATACCGGATTTTTTTATGATGCTTTTGGGCTGTGTTCAAGTATATATAATAATATATTCCAAAATTGTGCAACCGAACGAATTTCAACTTTTTCGTCGGGTGAATGCGGTCCGCGAATGTTTGGTCCTATAGAAATATACTCTATGTTCGGATATTTTTTTTGAATAATGCCACATTCCAAACCTGCATGAACTACTTGCAGTGTTGGTTTTGTGTCGGTGCATTTGTCGTATGCTTTTTGAACAAGCGAAGCAATTTTTGAATCAGCTTGTGGTTCCCATGCCGGATAATCTCCTTCGAAATGTGCTTCAATTGAAAATATATTGAATATATGTTGCATGACAAGAGCGAGTTCTGTTTTTTCTTGGGTATTTGAACTACGTAATAAACAATTAATCTCAATATCTTTGTTGTGTGTTTGAATTATAGAAAGATTTGTAGAAGTCCGTACGGTATTTATTTCTTTTTCGAATGAAATCACTCCGTTAGGACAAGACGATACTGCTTGTAAAAAGGAATGAGTTGACTGTGTTGAAATAATTTTTTTCGGTAATTCGTGTTCGGTAGCCGTACACGAAATGTTGCAATCTGTTTCTGAAAAACGCTTTGCTATTGTCTGGGCAAATGACTGAATATATGAAACAATCTTTTCTTTCTGGGCAAGAGAACAGACAATGTGAGCGCGTGCATTTCTTGGGATTGCATTTCTCATATTTCCAGCTTCTATGTGAGCAAGAGATGCCGAGTGATTCAAACAGAGTACTGAAAGCAATTCGCAGATTAATTTTGCTGCATTTGCTCGTTCATACATTATTTCAAATCCGGAATGGCCACCTGTTAGTCCCTGTATTTCGATGATAAATGAGAGAGCATCTTTTGGGCAGGATTCATGTTTTATGGGACAGATGAAATTCCCATCAATTCCGCCGGCGCATCCAATTGTAATATCGTGTTCGTCTTCGGTGTCGGTGTTAATCATGTAGCGAGCTTCTAGCTTTTCCGTTTCGAGTGCATACGCACCGGTCATACCCGTTTCTTCCGACACCGTAAATAATGCTTCGATTGGTCCGTGTGTTATAGTATCGGATTCTAAAATTGCAAGAATACATGCCAATCCAATGCCATTGTCGGCACCAAGACTTGTGTTTTCTGCCGAAACCCAACCCTCCAGAGCATATGGTTTTATGGGGTCGCGTGTGAAGTCATGCTCTATATTGTGATTTTTTTGAGGTACCATATCTACATGAGCCTGTAATGCTATAGTCTCACAAGATTCAAATCCTTTGTGTGCATTCTTAGTAACAATAATATTTCCTGCTGAATCTTGATATGTTTTTAAATTTTGCGTTTTCGCAAACTCTAAAAGATATGCTAATATTTGAGTTTCGTGATGAGAAGGGTGGGGAATAGAACAGATTTTTTCAAAATGCTTCCACACACATTCCGGTTGGAGATTTGAAATAACATTCATAGTAAGATATTATAAAACTGATTATCCTATTTGGCTTAATTTTACCAGAAGATTTTCTTTTAAAATGGTGATAACCTTTCCGTCCAACTTAATAATGCCATCGTGATTGAGTTCAGAAAGAAGTCGGATAGCACTTTCGGTAGAGATTCCTGCTAACTCACCAATTTCTTTTCGGGTAATGGACAATTCTATAACCGGATTTTTTGCAACTTTGTTGCTCAAATATAACAATGCATCAGCAAATCTTCCATGCAATTGCTTGTTGCCTAAACTTGTAATTTTGTTGAAAAAGTGTTTTGAGTTACGGCAGAGTTTTCCGATTATTTGATTTGCAAATTCATTGTTTTGAGAAAGGATGTCTATAAATGTTTGTTTTTCAATCAAACAAATCGATGAGTCAATAATTGTTGCCGCAGAAAAATTATATGTTGTTTCGTTATATACGGAAGATAATCCAATCCAGTTAACCGGTTTTAATATATCAATGATGAGATTTTTATCATTTGAACCCTCTAAGTATGTTTTTGCTAAACCATCGGTAATAACAATAATGTGGTTGGCAAATGCACCTTGTTTACAAATTGTTTCACCTTTTTTGTATAAGAGATGGGTACTGTTTTCAATAATACTTTGTTTTTCTTCTTGCGTAAGAAGTGAAAACAATTTGTGTTCTTCTAAAACTTGTTCAAGCGAAACTTTTGGCATCTAATTATTGTTTTTTTGATACACAAAGATAAAGTTTTTTGCACATTAAATATGAAAAATTGTATTTTTTTTTATTTAATAGAATCTTCTGTATCGGTTTTTTCTTTTGTGTTTATTACTTCCATTTCAATTTCTTCTTCTTCAATATTTACATCTCCATCACCATATTCTTTTTCGAAGCGTTCTATTTTTTCTAATTCTTTTGCATCTCGTTTATAAAACATGATTCCAAACATCATAACAAAAGATGAAAGCAGTATGATTTGTATAATTAACGAACTATTAACAAAGCTAATGGATTGAGTCTCGCTTATCGTAAGAAATAAAAGTATAGTTATAAGACCTTTCGGATAAATATAAATAAGTGGTTTAATTGGAATGCGGAGTACTAACAAAATAAATCCACGTATAAAATAAATTCCGCCAACAATTGCAACTGCCCAGATAAACGTATCGGGATTTAATAGCTCCTCGGTTTCAAGAAGATACCCAAATAATAGAAAAAATAACGAGCGTATTACAAATGTCGCCTCTGAGGTAAGTTCCGTAAATTTTGCAACTTCTTTCTCCAAAATGTCGGGTCTGAAATATTGTGCCCATTTAAAATGAAAAAGTTTCGTAACATTCCCGATAAATAAACCAAACATAAGAATAAAAACTAATGCCGGAAGGTGGTAATATTTTGATACAGAGTATATAAGTATTATGAGAATAATTATCGGGACAAATTTAATATGATTTTTTATTTTACTTAAAAGCAGTGAGAGAGAAATTGTGGCAATGAATGTGACAATAATTATGATAAGTATTTGAAATCCGAAATGGGCAAATGAGTATAAGTCAAAGATTGAATTTAATGCAATAAAATTAAAAAAAATAACCCCAAAAATGTCTGAAAGACTACTTTCATAAATTACAAATTCTTTTTTTGCACGACTTAGATTTTGAGCACTGGGTATAGCTATGGCACTACTAATAATACAAAGTGGAATAGCATTGAGAAGCCCTTTTTTTAATGAAAACACTTCGCCGTTTTGCATACCGTACCATTGAAAGAAATATGATAATGCAAATGAGGCAAAAATGAGAGGTATAAGAGATGTTATAAATGATTTTGTAATAAAAGGTATTTTTGATTTATGCATGTCTAATTCAAACGCACCTTCTAATACTATTAAAATCAGACCTATAGTTCCCAAAACAGGTAAAAAAGACTGAAGCCCGGGCAGTTGAATGTCAAAAAATATTGTAAATTGACGCATTATCCAACCAAGCAACAATAGTAAAATAACAGCAGGAATATTAGTTTTTGCCGCAGTTAGATGAAATATATACGAAATAAGCAGAAGAATACATAATGTTATAATTGCCGGTATTGTCATCTTTTTAGAGGTTTTTGAAATGTGTTTGCAAGATAAATAATATTTTTATATCTAATCTCAGATTTGAGATTATAATAATTATTTATTTTTCTAAATCTCTGCTTATTTTATTTTCTCAATACAAGCATGCAAACTGTCTTTCCAATATGGAATTGAAAGTGAATATGTTTCTTTGATTTTCGATTTATCCAGCACACTGTAAAACGGTCGTTGTGCCGGGGTAGGATAGTCTTTTGTTTTTATAGGATTTACAGTGCATGGTATATTACAATATGCATGTATTTCTTTTGCAAAATCAAACCAACTGCAAACTCCTTCGTTTGAATAATGATATATGCCGGAAGTAAATGATTGTTCATTTTTTTCAACAGAGTCTATCATGCTGATAATTCCATCTGCCAAATCGTGTGCGTATGTTGGGGTTCCAATTTGGTCAAATATAACTGACAATTCTTCACGTTCTTTTCCCAGACGAATCATTGTTTTTACAAAGTTATTTCCAAAAGAAGAATACAGCCAGGATGTACGAATAATCATTGTTTTTTCGTGATTTGCAAAGGCGAGATTTTCACCGTCTAATTTTGTTTTGCCATACGCAGATTGAGGATTAACAACATCATCTTCCTGATAAGGTTTGAAGTTTTTTCCATCAAATACATAATCGGTTGAAATATGAATAAATGGTATATCTGTCCGGTGAGCTTCTTTTGCTAATATGCCAACAGCTTCTGCATTTAATATTTTTGCGCGTTCATAGTCCGTTTCCGCTTTGTCTACCGAAGTGTATGCTGCACAATTTATGACATAATCTAAGGTGTGTGATGAGAAAAATGAACCAACTGCGGTTTCGTCTGTAATATCTAATTCCCCGTAATCGGTAAATATGAAGTTGAAATGAGAGTAATTTCTCGCATGTTCTTGTAATTCACTTCCTAATTGTCCGTTTGCTCCTGTTACTAGTATTGTCTTCATATACGTCGGTTTATTGTGAGTGAATAAAATGCTCAATTAAAAAGGACTGTTTATGTCGGCTAATTTTGGTTGTTGTGTGTCTTTTGACGAAACAATTGCGTTTTCTGTCGGTATTTTCCAGTCTATATTAATTGTAGGGTCGTTATAGATGAGTCCACCTTCAGTTTCTGGATGATAATAGTCTGTGCACTTGTATTGTACAGTTGCTGTTTCGCTCAGTACCGAAAAACCATGTGCAAATCCGGCGGGAATGAGTAATTGTTTGTGGTTTTCAGCCGTTAATTCCACCGAAACATATTTACCAAAGGTAGGAGAGTTTGTGCGAATATCTACTGCAACATCTAAAATTGCTCCATGAACCACACGCAATAATTTTGTTTGTGCATGCGGAGGTTTCTGAAAATGAAGACCGCGTATTACACCGTATGATGATTTTGATTCATTGTCTTGAACAAATGTATATGATATGTGTTCTAAGTCAAGTTTTTGCTTATTATAACTTTCGAAAAAATATCCTCGCTCATCCTGAAATATTCGAGGTGTGATTATATATACATCGGAAATTTTTGTCGGTGTAATTTGCATAATTTATTCAATAAATTTTTTAGATGTTATTGTCATTAAATATTCACCATATCCGTTTTTCTTCAATGGCTCTGCTAATTTGAGCAGTTCTTCTTTTGAAATATACCCTTTAATATATGCTATTTCTTCGATGCACGAAACCATTAATCCTTGTCGGTTTTCTATAGCTGCAATAAAGTTTGATGCTTCGAGTAAACTTTCATGAGTTCCGGTGTCGAGCCACGCAATTCCACGTCCAAGCAATTCCACGTTCAGTTTATTGTCTTGTAAATAGAGTTTGTTTAAATCGGTAATTTCCAATTCGCCACGTTTTGAAGGTTTCAGACTTTTTGCTTTTTCAACAACGGTGTTGTCGTAAAAATAGAGTCCCGTAACTGCATAGTTCGATTTTGGCTGATCCGGTTTTTCTTCCAGACTTTTTGCTTTTTTATTTTCATCAAATTCAACAACTCCATATCGTTCGGGGTCGTTTACATAATACCCGAATACGGTAGCACCTTTTTTAAGTGATTGTGCCTTTTTGAGTACTTTTCCTAAATCGTGTCCAAAGAAAATATTGTCACCAAGAATGAGACATGCACTGTCTCCCGCCAAAAAATCTTCCCCAATAATGAATGCCTGAGCAAGTCCGTCCGGTGAAGCTTGTGTTTCGTACGAAAGAGAAATGCCCCATTGACTTCCATCTCCAAGAAGACGAACAAACATGTCTTTATCTTCGGGAGTGGTGATAATAAGTATGTCTTTAATATCTGCAAGCATTAATACCGAAAGCGGATAATAAATCATTGGTTTGTTGTAAATTGGTACCAACTGTTTCGAAATGCTTTTTGTAATAGGGTAGAGCCGTGTGCCCGAGCCACCTGCCAATATTATTCCTTTCATACGATAATCTGTTTAAAATATTCAATAGTCTTCTGTAGCCCATTGTCAAGGTTACAGTTTGGATTCCAGCCCTTTAGTTTTTCTTGTGCTTTTGAAATGTCCGGTTTTCTTTGCATTGGGTCATCTTGCGGAAGCGGAAGATATTCTATTTGTGACTGAGAACCAGTGAGTGTAATAATTTTTTGTGCTAATTCAATAATAGTGAATTCTCCCGGATTTCCAATATTTATAGGGCCAATACAATCAGAACCGGAATTCATCATGCGAATAAGTCCTTCGACCAAATCGTCAACATATTGAAAACTGCGTGTTTGTGAACCATCACCATATATGGTGATAGGTTTGTTTTGGAGTGCTTGTACAATAAAGTTCGAAACAACCCGGCCATCGTTAGGATGCATTCGCGGACCATATGTGTTAAATATGCGAACAATTTTTATTGCGACATTATTCTGATTATGGTAATCCATACAGAGTGTTTCTGCACATCGTTTTCCTTCATCATAACACGAACGAATACCAATTGGATTTACGTGTCCCCAATAATCTTCGCTTTGCGGATGAACTTGTGGATCGCCGTATACTTCACTCGTAGAGGCTTGTAACATGGTCGCTTTCACCCGTTTTGCAAGACCAAGCATATTAATCGCACCCATTACCGATGTTTTAATCGTTTTAATGGGATTGTATTGATAGTGAACCGGTGATGCAGGGCATGCTAAGTTGTATATTTGGTCAACTTCCGCATAAAATGGTGTGGTAACATCATGACGAATTAATTCGAAATACGGATTATCAAACAAATGAATTATATTCTGTTTGTTGCCCGTAAAATAATTATCGACACACAAGACCTCGTTACCTTCATTAAGTAATCGTTCGCAAAGATGAGAACCAATAAATCCGGCACCGCCTGTTATAAGAATTCGTTTCATATGTATGAATTATTGTTTCGTCCGATGCATTCGTAATGAAAACCATGTTCAAGCACATCTTCGTGTTCAAAAATATTTCGTCCGTCAAAAATAGCTTTATGTTTCATGATTTTTGTCAACACATCAAAATGTGGCATACGGAATTCTCGCCATTCAGTCACAATAAGGAGAGCATCAGCATTGTTTGCCGCTTCATATTGATCATTTGCATATTCAATGCTGTCGCCGAGTATTCGCCGGGCTTCTTCTGTTGCTACCGGGTCGTATGCTGATACCGAACCACCTGCTTGTTGAATTTTTTCAATAAGGGTTAAAGCCGGAGCTTCACGCATATCATCAGTGTTTGGTTTGAAAGATAATCCCCACAAGGCAATTTTTTTGCCCGAAATATTACCTTTAAAGTAGTGCAATAATTTATTAAACAATACTGCTTTTTGAGCATCATTAATAGTTTCAACAGCCTCAAGAAGAGTAAGCGGGTGATTGTAGTCTTTTCCTGTTTTAATAAGAGCTTTCACATCTTTCGGAAAACAAGAGCCGCCATAGCCAATGCCGGCATATAAGAATTTATTTCCAATGCGAGAGTCTGCACCAATACCTTTTCGCACCATATTGATGTCGCCACCCACAATGTCGCATAAATTTGCAATATCATTCATAAAGCTGATTCGTGTTGCCAACATTGAATTAGCTGCATATTTGGTCAATTCCGAAGATGCTATATTCATGAAAATTATGGGGTGACCATTCAATAAAAATGGTTTATATATTTTCTCTAAAACACCTTTGGCTCGTGGCGAATCAACACCAATTACAATTCGTTCGGGACGAAGAAAATCGGCAATTGCCGCACCTTCCTTTAAGAATTCAGGATTAGAAGCAACATCAAATTCAATAGCCGCACCTCGCTTGTCCAACTCTTCCTGACAAGCTTTACGAACTTTTTCTGCCGTTCCTATAGGCACGGTGCTTTTGGTAATGATAACAATATAATCGGTAATATTTCTTCCGATTTCGCGTGCTACTTCTAATACATACTTCAAGTCGGCACTGCCATCTTCATCGGGTGGCGTGCCAACAGCTATAAATATTGCTAAACAATCGGTAAGACTTTCAGCTAAACTTGTAGTGAAAAGAAGGCGTTCTTTTTTTACGTTGTTTTCAACCAAATCATCTAAGCCCGGTTCATAAATAGGAATAATTCCTTGTTTAAGTTTTGAGATTTTTTTTTTGTTTATATCAACACAGGTTGTGTGTATACCTGTTTCTGCAAAACAAGCACCCGAAACTAAACCAACGTAGCCGGTGCCAACAATAGATATCTTCATTTTGTGTGTGAAAATTGAATATTAGAATATTAACGTCTTCCTTGTTGTTGTTGTTGCATCATTTGTTGGAACATAGCAGGATCCATTTTTGGAGCTTTGCCTTTTGTAACATCTAATAATTCAATGTCGAAAATTAGTGTTTCATACGGACGAATTTTACCCATATTTTCTGCACCGTAACCGAGATCGTGAGGTACAAATATTTTCATTTTTCCGCCAACTTTCATTAATTGGAGAGCTTCATTCCAACCTTCAATAACTTGACCAACAACAAATGATACAGGTTCGCCACCAATAGAACTGTCAAAAACAGTATCGTCAATAGTTGTTCCGTGATAATGCACCGTAACAGTGTCGTACATGTTTGGACTTTCGCCGGTTCCTTCTTCAATAATTTTATATTGTAAACCGGATTCAGTTGTTTTTACATCTTCTTTTTGTGCGTTTGCTGTCAGAAATTTTTCTCCCGGTTCCAAAGCAGGATATTTTCTACGTGCTTCTGCTTCCATAAATCGATTAATTGTTGGACCAATTTCCGATTGTGGCATTTTTGCCTCTTCAGGTATTTCAAAATCTTGGTATCCGCCAAAAAAAGCAGACATATTTAAAGAGTCAATTTGACCTTGAGCAAAATCAGATGCTATAGCCATACCTATTGCATAACTTGCACTGTCGCGAAGTGTTTGTAATTCTGAATCAGGATTTATAGATTGATCAGTGTTGTTTGAACACGAAAAAAATAAACCTGTTGTAAGTGAAAGAATAGTAATTGTTTTAATAGATTTCATACTTGTATAGTTTTTATATTTAATTAAAATTATAATTCGTTTTTACTGATTTGTTGTGTCAACACGAGGAGGTGTCGTTTGTTGAGTGTTTTGTTGAGTTGTCGTTGATGTATCCTCAGATTGACCTCTGTTTACTGATTCTTGCTGTGAGCTTTGTCTTTGCTCTTGTGCAGGCGGTTCTACGTTAATAGCCTCTGGAGGTTGAATCGGATCAGAGGTTGTTGTTTCTTCTTGAATGTTGCTGCGTATAAATTTGTGTAATGTTACTTCAAATATAAGTGTTGAGTAGGGTTTAATTCCCTTTTCTTGAGAATATGAAGAACCATATGCAAATTCAGGTGATGCAAAAATTTTCATCCTACCACCGGTCACAAAAAGTGGTATCACTTTTTGCCATGCAAGTATTGCCGAATCTAAAGTAACCGGTATCGGGTTGTTTGAGATTTTTTCGCTGTTGAATAATAATGTGTTGTCAATTGAATATATTTTGTATGATACCAAAACCGTATCATTAACTCTCGGTTTTTGCTGCCCCCATCCTCGGTATAGCGTTTCATATTGTAAACCTTTTTCAATTCCCTTTATGCCACGTTTTTCTTTGTTTTTTTCTAAAAAAGCATTCCCTTTATCAATATTCACAACTTTATGAGAATCCAGAAAAGCTTGTTCAATTCTTTTCTGACGTAGTTGTAAAAATTGTTCGGTAATTGAAATTATTTCTTCATCACTTAATATGTTTGCTTGTGTGGTATCAAAATAATCTTGAAATCCGCGAATAAATTCTGTGAATGAAATTGAATCAAGACCGTTTTGTTGTAAATTGTCAGGTAATTTCTGTGCATAGGTCATGCCCAAACTATATGAAAGAGAGTCGGTGTAGTTTGTTATGTTGTGTGTCGATTCTTCTTCGGGAGAACAAGAATGTAAGATAATAAACACGCTTATTAGTATTGAAAAATGTGTGAGTTTGTTCATTGTTCTTTTGTTTTTTTGACACTTATCTGCAAACATACGGTTTTTTTGTTTTAATATAAGTATTCTTCAATATTTTTTTATACATTCCACAATCTTGATTTTTGCATATGAATTGCCATTTTGTCGGTGTCTTTTGAAGATAATCAGAAAAAAAGTCGCTTTTTGTTATCTGGCAAATAGTTTGACAAAAAGGTGATGTAGTAAGAATATTAAAAAATGTAATTATGGATGTAAGTAAATATACAATTAAAGCTCAAGAAGTAATAAGTCACGCAGTGCAAATTGCTTCAGCTCGGTCGCAACAGACAATAGAAACAGCTCATGTTTTGCAGGCACTGTTCGAAAAAGCACAAAATGTATCCGATTTTATTTTTCAAAAATTGGGGATTAAAACGCATGTTATTTCTCAGGTTTTAGACAAAATGATGGAATCGTTTCCGAAAGTTGAGGGTGGCGAACCGTACTTGTCATCACCTGCCAATAAGGCCATGATGTATGCGATGAATCAATTGCCAAAATTCAATGATAAATATGTGTCTGTTGAACATATGCTGCTTGGTATTTTTAGTACCGGCGATGCAGTTTCTCAGTTGTTAAAAGATAATGGGGTAACAGAGAAAGCTCTGGTTTCTGCGATTAAAGAATTGCGTAAAGGAGCAAATGTTGAGAGTCAAACAGCCGAAGATACGTATAATGCTTTGAATCGCTTTGCGATAAATCTTAACGAACGTGCTGCTTCGGGCAAACTCGATCCGGTAATCGGACGAGATGATGAGATTCGTCGCTTACTCCAAATTTTGGCTCGGCGGACCAAAAACAATCCGATTTTGATTGGTGATCCCGGGGTAGGGAAAACGGCAATTGCTGAGGGATTAGCTCATCGAATTATAAAAGGAGATGTGCCGGAAAATCTTAAAACAAAACAGATTTTTTCGCTCGATATGGGTGCACTGATTGCTGGTGCAAAATATAAGGGAGAGTTTGAGGAACGATTGAAATCTGTGGTGAAAGAGGTTGTTGATGCCAATGGCGAAATAATTTTGTTTATAGATGAAATTCATACTCTTATTGGTGCCGGAAAAAGTGAAGGAGCTATGGATGCAGCAAATATTTTAAAACCGGCTCTTGCTCGGGGCGAATTGAGAGCGATTGGTGCAACAACGCTCGATGAATATCAAAAATATTTTGAAAAAGATAAAGCTCTTGAACGTCGTTTTCAAACTGTCGTGGTTGACCAACCAAGTGTAACCGATGCAATTTCTATTCTTCGCGGTATTAAAGAGCGATATGAAAGTCACCATAAAGTTAAAATTCTTGATGAAGCAATTATCGCAGCAGCTGAATTGTCAAACAGATATATTACCGGTAGATTTTTGCCCGATAAAGCGATTGACTTAATGGATGAGGCTGCGTCAAAATTGCGAATAGAAATGAATTCCGTTCCGGAGGAGATAGATGAGTTGAAACGGAAAATTAGTCAGTTCGAAATTGAACGAGAAGCGGTTAAGCGTGATGGTTTACTCGATAAAGTTGCTGAACTCGATAAAGTTTTATCTAATTTGCGAGACGAATATTCTTCTCTCCATGCTGCGTGGGATTCGGAAAAGAATATGGTATCAACCATTCAAGGCTTGAAACAAGATATGGAAACTCTTAAGTTTGAAGCTGAACAGGCAGAGCGAGAAGGGGATTTTGGTAAAGTGGCTGAAATTCGATACGGAAAAATGAAAGATTGTGAAGCTCAGATGAATAACTTGGAAGAAGAGTTGAAAGAAAAACAATCTCATGGTGCCTTGATTGACGAAGAGGTTGGAGCTGATGATATTGCCGATGTTGTTTCGCGCTGGACGGGTATTCCGGTAAATAAAATGTTGCAGGGCGAACGTGAAAAATTATTGAAATTAGAAGATGAATTACACAAACGTGTGGTGGGGCAAAACGAGGCAATTCTTGCCGTATCTGATGCGGTTCGTCGAAGTCGTGCAGGTTTGCAGGACGAAAAACGTCCGATAGGCTCATTTATTTTTCTTGGCACAACCGGTGTCGGTAAAACAGAATTAGCGAAAGCTCTTGCCGAATTTTTGTTCGATGACGAACAATTAATGACTCGTATTGATATGTCTGAATATCAGGAACGTCACTCTGTGTCTCGTCTGGTAGGTGCACCTCCGGGATATGTTGGCTACGATGAAGGAGGACAGTTGACGGAAGCTGTTCGTCGTAAACCTTATTCGGTGGTATTGCTTGATGAAATTGAAAAAGCACACCCCGATGTGTTTAATGTTTTGTTACAAGTGCTTGATGATGGTATTTTAACCGATAATAAAGGACGTACTGCTAGTTTTAGAAACGCTGTAATTATTATGACTTCAAATATTGGTTCACATATTATTCAGGAAAAATTTGATATTTTAACGGATGAAAATAAAGATGAGGTATTGCAACAAGCAAAAACAGAAGTGTTTGATTTATTGAAGAAAAGTGTGCGACCCGAATTTTTGAATCGTATTGACGAAACAATTATGTTTACGCCATTGTCGAAAAAAGATATTACCGATATTGTGCGAATTCAATTTTCGCTCTTAGCAAAACGTCTTAAACAGATGGGGGTCTCTGTCGATATTACCGATGATGCGGTTGAAGAATTAGTTCGTTTGGGTTATAATCCGCAATTTGGAGCACGGCCGGTAAAACGAATTATCCAAAAAGAGTTGCTGAATGAATTGTCAAAACAAATTTTATCGGATACCATTAATAAAGAATCCGGTATTTTGATTGATTTTATTGCCGATCTATTTGTTTTTCGAAATGTAGAGGCGTAGGGGGTAATGTTTGAGGATAATGAGGCAGTTGTTATTTTGGACAGGCTCACTTGATGAGCAAAAGACTTTTTTTAATATAAATAATAAGGCACAATCCAACCCACGAAAGGAATCACTGCCTTTTCTAAATTAAGACTTTAACCAAACCGACGAAATTTTCTAACAGCTCTTATTGTTCTTTGATGTGATTGAAAATTTCTGTGTAGTCTTCAGGATGAAACCAGGTATATTCATTATTTCGTTTTAACCACGAAATTTGTCGTTTTGCATAGTGGCGGGAATGTTGTTTGATTTTTTCTATTGCAAAATCTTTTGAGTATTCTTTATTGAAATAGGCAAATAATTCTTTGTATCCCACGGTTTTGAGAGCGGTGTGTTCTTTGTATGGAAATACGGAACGTGCTTCTTCTTCAAGTCCTTGTTCCATCATGTTTTCTACTCGAGCATTGATGCGAGTATACAATTCTTCGCGTGGCAATGAAAGGGCGATGTGTATACACGAAAAATCTCGTGGTGCATATGCCTGTTTACGAATGGAACTGAATGGTTTTCCTGTTTGTATGCATACTTCAATCGCACGCATGAGTCGTGCAGGGTTTTTTAAGTCAACTTCTGCATAATAATCGGGATCTAATTTTTTGAGGGTATTTCGTAAACTTTCGAGTCCTTCATTTTTATATTGTGTAATTACCGATGTGCGAAGCTCAGGGTCTATATCAGGAATATCATCTATACCATTGCACACGGCATCAATATACATTCCCGAACCGCCACAGAGAACAACATATTTGTTTTTCTTAAAAAGGCTTGGTAGTATTTCTAATACTTCTTTTTGAAACATATATGCGTTGTAGTAATCTGTTATAGAAAGGTTCCCGACAAAATGATGTGGCACAGCCTGTAATTCTTCCTGTGTTGGAGCTGCCGTGCCGATTGGTATTTCTTTGAAAAATTGTCGTGAATCCGCAGAAATTATTTCAGCCTGAAAATGCCTGGCAATCTGTATTGCCGTATTTGTCTTCCCTACACCGGTAGGACCAGAAACAACAATTACAAACTGCGATTTTTTTTCCGAGAGCTGATTCATAGTTTTTAGATATAATCTTCGGTATCGTTATCGGAAAGATTATTGTCAGAACGGTTGTCATCTAACAAATCGTCAAAAATATCTTCTGAATCTTGCAACAGCGAAATAATATCATCTTCGCTCATTACCGGTGGATTACCGGTTTTGTGTGAGCACACCGGATAGTCTGTGTCTTCATGTTCTTCACGTACATCAACTACTGTTATAAATAAACCTCGATCGTTAAACTGGTCAAAAATGTAGATTAACTTGTCGTTAAGGGAGGTAATGTGTTCATTTATTGGTGTGTCAAACATGGTAGACGTTTCCGCATTTTCATCATTCATGTCCAATAATGTTATTTCATGTCCTCTTTCCCAATCGTCGTTTGATATGAAAAAAGATGAAATTTGATCTTTTTTAAAACTACATTCTTTTTGAATAAGTGAGTGAAGAGAATCAAAGGTATTGGTTTCATCTACTTCTATATTCATAAAAAATGTTTCTACTTCATCAGAAATAATACGTAATTTAAAAATCATATAATTAATTAAATATTTAATAAAAAATGTATTGTGTCAATATTGTCTGCATATTCCGAAACTTTTGGCTGTTGGCTTTTTCCGGGTAAGGTGTGTGTGTGGAAAAATGTATCTTGTGAACAGACTACGCATTGCAACTCGTTTTTTATATTCGCAAGTTGTGTTTTAAGGCTTGAAATATCACTATATGTTTCATAAAAAACCACACCAAGAGGTGAATGAAGTTGTTCGTCTTGTTTCAATAGCATAAATCCGGTATCGAGATGCTCAATTTGATTGAGTAAATACACCGAACGGTTGTATTCGTAATTATTCATGTACTTATTATGCGATCGAAGTGAGTCAAATTGCATGAACTCATCTAGAATTTTAGTTACATCAATAGATTCGTGAATATACAATTTCGAAACATTTCGGCAGCCTAATCCGAAATACGAAAAAATATCTGAACCAAGAGCACCATACACGGAAGCAGTATCTTCGGGAACGATAATTCCAACCGATGTGCGGTTTTTGCGAATTATATGCGGATATTTCCCAAAATAATATTCGAAATAGCGAGAGGTATTATTCGAACCCGTACAAATAATTGCATCAAATGCCGGTAATCGTTCCGTACATATTTCGTATTGAGATGCAAATTGCGATTCTATATTCGTGAGGAGTGTAAGGATATACGGAATAAGTACCGCATCTTTCGATGAGGTTTTTGCAATTAAATAATTGCCCGAAATGAGAACACATAAAGCATCGTGAAAACCAACAGCCGGAATGTTTCCTGCCATAATAACTGCAACACGCTTTGAGTGACTGCTTGTAAAAGAATATTCTGCAATCCATTTTTTCAATTCGTCCTCACGCACCATATCGGCTATTTCAGACAGAGCGTTGATGATATTGTCGTGCGTAAACCAAGGGTTTTGCTGTTCAGCTTTGCGTATTGTTGCATCAAATTCAGCGTCTGAGCCGGCACCACATTTTTCTGACAGTATTTTTCCGAGTTCAATAAAAGCATCTGTTCGTTCCGAAATATTCATATAACAAAAGTATAAAAAACAAGTAATTTTTGATAGCTAATCGGGTATAATTTTCAACCTGTACTGTTTTCTTACAAAGACTACATATCTACAATTTCAATATCGTATTTATCTAAAAGTCCCGGAAGTCCGTGAATGGAAAATGTTGCTTTTTTAATACGGTTTATTTCAGGCGCAATTTTATAGTTATATGAGCTGCGTAAATCAGCTTTCTCTAAAATTGTATTATCAAATGAGGCGTTTGTAAGATTGCAATTTAAAAATTGAGCCTCTGTTACATCACATTCTGTAAAATCAACCTCTTGAAGTTCTGAGTTGGAAAAAACGGTTTTTTTACACTGAGTTTTATAAAATGATGAATGATTCAGAACACAGTTTTCAAACGAGAAGGAAAGACCGAATGTATTACAATCATACAAATGGAGTCCTAACATTTTACAAGATTTAAAGGTGATGTCTCTGAATATGGTGTTATGTAGGATTGCTACACTCAAATTACAGTCTGTGAATGTACAATCAATAAAAGTAAAATCTGAGAGGTCTGCATTTGAAAAATCACAATTTACAAAGGAGCAATTTTCGTAGTCACCTTGTTTGAGCATATTTTTGTTGCTTTGTATACTTTTAAATGTTTTGTTTTCTGTGTATGGAGACATATTTTTTGAGTATGATTTTTTTAAAATATAAATATAAACAATATAAATAGAGTCTGTCCATAAAGTCTGTCTTTTTGATTTATTAACCTGAGTTCGATATAATTTTTACAGTTAAGGTTATTACAAATATTCGAACGGTTTTATGTTGCCCGGTAGGTCAATATAAAAAAAAGGCTGTCATACAACATATGACAACCTTTTTTGAATTATGAGTAAAAACTATATAAATTACACCACACCTTGTGCTATCATAGCATCAGCAACTTTAATAAATCCGCCAATGTTTGCACCTTTCACGTAATTGATAAAACCGTCTTTTTCAGTTCCGTGTTTTACACATGTTGCATGAATGTTTTTCATGATTTGTTGTAATTTTGCATCCACTTCTTCACTTGTCCAGTTTAAACGCATAGAGTTTTGTGCCATTTCAAGTCCTGAAGTAGCAACACCACCTGCATTAGCAGCTTTACCTAAACCGTATAGAATTTTTGCTTCAAGGAATATTTCAACAGCCTCTGGAGTAGATGGCATGTTTGCTCCTTCAGACACACAAATACAACCGTTTGCAACTAATGTTTTTGCATCTTCTTCCAATAATTCGTTTTGAGTAGCTGATGGGAATGCAACATCACATTTAATTCCCCATGGAGTTTTACCTTCATAAAATTCGCAGTTATATTTTTCTGCATATTCTTTAATACGACCTCGTTTATTGTTTTTAAGGTCTTTAATGAATTCTAATTTTTCAGCATCGATTCCGTCCGGGTCATAAATAAAACCGTTAGAGTCAGAAGCCGTAACACATTTTCCACCTAATTCGGTTGCTTTTTCAATAGCAAATTGTGCAACATTACCCGAACCGGACACCACACATATTTTGCCTTGCATTGAGTCGTTACGAGTTTTAAGCATTTCTTGTGCAAAGTAAACTTCACCATATCCTGTTGCTTCCGGACGAATAAGAGAACCGCCCCATTCGAGAGCTTTACCTGTTAATACACCGGTAAATTCGTTACGAAGACGTTTGTATTGACCATACATGAAACCAATTTCACGACCACCAACACCAATATCACCGGCAGGAATATCTGTGTCTGCACCTACGTGGCGTTGAAGTTCTGTCATAAAGCTTTGGCAGAATCGCATTATTTCATTATCAGTTTTTCCTTTTGGGTCGAAATCTGAACCACCTTTACCACCACCCATTGGGATAGTTGTTAAGCTGTTTTTGAAAACTTGTTCGAATGCTAAGAATTTTAATACACCTAAACTTACGGTTGGGTGAAATCGTAATCCACCTTTGTATGGACCAATAGCACTGTTCATTTGAACTCTGATTCCTCGGTTGATTTGAATTTCGCCTTTGTCGTCAACCCATGGTACACGGAATAAAATTACGCGTTCAGGTTCTACCATTCTTTCAAGAACTTTTGCCGATTTGTATTTCGGGTTTTCTTCAATAAAAGGTAATAATGATTCAACAACTTCTTGAACTGCTTGGTGAAATTCTACTTCACCAGGATTTTTGGCAATTACTTTTGCCATAAAATCATTTACTTTAACATCTAATAAATCTGCCATTTGATATGCGTTTAAAAATTAATATGTAATTGAAAATTTATTCTGTATTCAAACATACAATTTCTTTGTTGAACTATAGGTGTTTGGTACTCGATTTACGTGTTATACGTACCCCCAAGAAAAACAGAAAAAAAAATCGGAAATAAAGTTAAATCATATTGATTTTTTATATTTTTGTGCTGCAACACTAAAAATATTGATATATGAATTTTACAGATAATGAAGAAGCTCTTAACACGATAAAATTTGTAAATGCGACAAATCGTGCAATTTTTCTGACCGGTAAAGCAGGTACAGGAAAAACAACACTTTTGCATAATATTGTGTCGCATACGCACAAGGAATATATTATAGCGGCACCAACCGGTATTGCGGCCTTAAATGCGGGAGGTGTTACTATTCATTCTTTATTTCAATTACCTTTTGGGGCATTTGTGCCCGATACGACTCAGTTTACACAATCTAATACGCTCAATTTTCAGTTGACACCTTTGTCGTATTTACCTAAAAAAATAAAACTAAATAGTGCTAAACGAAATCTATTGAAACAGGCAGAACTGTTGATAATTGATGAGGTGAGTATGTTACGTGCCGATTTGCTTGATGCAATTGATTTTGTGTTACGCTATGTTCGTCGTAAGCGTTCGTTGCCTTTTGGCGGTTTGCAAGTTTTGTTTATTGGTGATATGCTTCAGCTTCCTCCTATTGTAAAAGATAATGAATGGGCCGTGTTGAAGAATTATTACAAAAGCATGTATTTTTTTGATGCACATGTGTTTCAGCAACAAAAACCTATTGTTATCGAATTGGAACGAATTTATCGGCAGACTGATAAGGATTTTGTGTCTATTCTTAATAATTTACGAAATAATATTGTGCTCGATTCTGATATTGAAATTCTTAATAAGTTTGTACAGCCCGATTTTAAACCGAGAGAAGAGGATTCGTATATTCATATCACGACGCATAATAATAAAGCTAATACGATAAATTCTCGTGAATTAGCTCAATTACCTTCGGAATCTTTTTATTATGAAGCTATTGTACGTGGCGATTTTTCGGAACATTTATATCCTTTGGAATATAAAACTGAGTTTAAAGAGGGAGCACAAATAATGTTTGTGAAAAATGATTATTCCGGAGAGTCTCTCTACTATAACGGGAAAATTGGAGTCATTCACTCGCTGAGTAATGATGAGATTTTGGTTCGCTTTCCTGAAACTAATACAATTGTTTCGGTAGAACGCTATATGTGGGAGCATAAACGGTTTGAATTGAATAAATCGACGGGAGCTATAGAGGAAAAGGAGCTCGGCACGTTTACTCATTATCCTATTAAATTAGCGTGGGCTGTAACTGTTCACAAAAGTCAGGGGCTTACATTTAAACAAGCAATTATTGATGTGTCTGATGCTTTTGCTCCGGGTCAGATTTATGTAGCTTTGTCGCGACTTGAATCTCTCGACGGACTCGTGCTTACTCAAGCAATTCATACAAATATTCCGGAACAAAACAGACGTTTGTTGCAGTTCGCAAATAGAAAATTATCGAATGATGAATTAAATTCAGAGTATCAGAATGGGGTGCAAAATTATGTGCAATCGTTTATTATGGAAGCTTTTGATATTTCGGCTGTTAAGTACGAAATGAATCATCATTTGAGTACGTACACAAAAGATACCGGACGTTCGAATAAACAAGCCTATAAAAAGGCAGTAGAACAAATAAGTGTGAAAATTCCACCCGTGGCTACCGTGGCTATGCAGTTTCAGACACAGGTGCAAAGAATGTTTATGCAAGAAAATGATTTGTCTTTTGTACTCGAACGAGTTACTGCGGCAGTCAATTATTTTGAACCTTTGTTCGATGAAATTTCAAACAGCTTTTTTCTCATTATTGACGATTTGCAGTCACAACGGGGAGTGAAGGCTTTCGAAAATGAATTGCGTTCTTTAGAATTGTTGTGTTTCAATCAATTTCAAAAAATGCGGAAATGTATTCTGATTATTGAGGCTGTTCTCTCCAATCAAGATGTGCAGAAAAAAGATATGCTGCCGGAATATATTCAGGAAAAAAGAAAAAAATTAAAACCGACTAAATCCAAAGCAAAAAAATCAACGAAATCTTCTTCTAAAATAAAAGATGGCCGTTCAACTCAGGAAATATCCTACGAAATGTTTGAGTCGGGTATGAGTATCGAACAAATTTCGATTGAGCGAAGTCTTAAGCCGAGTACAATAGCCGGACATCTTTGTTATTTCGTTGCTGAGGGTATGATTGATGTTGTAGATATTATTCCCGAAGATGTGGTTTCTACTATTAAAAAATGTATTTCCTCTCAAAAGACCTATTCTTTAAAAGCAATAAAAGAGCATGTGCCACATGATTATACGTATCAAGATATTAAATTAACACTTGCACATATGGAAGCTTCCGGTGGTATTTCTTTATAGAAACTATCTGTTTCCTTCCAAATTTATGTGTATCTTGCATACAATATTTTATGTTTTTGAACTATGAAGGAAGAAGATAAAAATGAAATTCGCCGGGTTATTGCTCAGGAAATAGAAAAAACAAGCACAAAAATTGAAGAGTTGCAATCTTTTATTGAACCAATTTCCCCGGATAATGCAATTGGCAGAGTTTCTCGCATGGATGCAATACAAAATAAAACTATTTACGAGGCAAGTGTGCGAAATTCCAAAGAGCGTTTGCGATTGTTGCAAGAAATACAACACAATCAACATGATGCAGATTTTGGAACCTGTGAAAAATGTGGACAAGATATTCAAATTGAACGATTACGATTGCGACCGGAAATTAGATTTTGTGCTCGCTGTTTTACGAAAAAATAAAATAAGTCTATGTATTTTAATAAACAAGTTAAAATAGGCTTATTAATTGTTTTTGCGTATATTACTTGTTCAGCTGTATTACATCCGGTACATATTTCCTATACAAAAATTCATGTGCAAACGGACTCTATTCAATTTCTCACAAAAATATATACACATGATGTTGAGTTTGTATTTGGAAATTCGTGGCGAGAACGTTCTGAGGCAGGAATTGAAGAAATATATAATAAACAGATGGTGTGTGCCACAGAAATTCAAGATTTGTATATGAGTATTGATTCGTGTTTCGAAAAAGATGAATTTTATTGGGTATATGCTCACGTAAAAATGCCCTCAGATGTGCATAGTTTTTTGTATAGCAATTCACTTTTATGTGAGATTTTTGAAGAACAAAAAAATTTATGTATTGTTTCGGTAGAAAATTCTGAAAAAGGATATGTGTTAGATTGCAAAAATCAAAATATAACTATTAATTTGCAATGATGAAATTTTTTTTTGGTACTGTATTTCTTTGTCTATTATGTACTCAATTTGCGTATGCAACGCATAATAGAGCAGGGGAGATTACGTACAAACAAATTTCAGCGTACACTTACGAAGTTACTATCGTTACCTATACCTATACTCCGAGTGCTGCGAATGAATACAGAGGACAGTTGCCGGTTGAGTGGGGCGATGGAACAACAAGTTTTGTGCAACGAGCAACTATAAATTATTTGCCCGACAACTATACAAAAAACACGTATGTTGCGACACATACGTTTCCCGGCCCCGGAGTTTACAAAATTGTTATGGAAGACCCTAATAGAAATTCGGGAATTAAAAATATATTTGATTCGGTAAATATTCCTTTTTCAATTTCTACAACGATAAAAATCGATCCTGTTTTGGGTGGTAATAGTACGCCAATCCTATTGAATCCGCCGGTCGATAAGGCTGCTTTGGGACAGCGATTTGTACATAATCCAGCTGCTTATGATGTTGACGGAGACAGCCTTTCGTATTCTTTGGCTGTGTGTCGCGGTGCTCATGGAGAAGAAATACCCAATTATACCTTTCCGGCTGCTAGTAATGAGTTGCGAGTTGATTCTGTTAATGGTGATTTGATTTGGGATGCTCCAATTGCTGTTGGTAGTTATAATGTTGCAATGCACATAGAGGAATGGCGTAACGGGATTAAAATTGGGTATGTTGCACGTGATATTCAGATAGAAGTTTTTGAAACAGATAATCGTGTCCCGGTTTTTACCCCCCTTTCTGATGTGTGTGTGCGTGCCGATGATACAGTGCGAGTAAGCGTTTCCGCAACTGATCCTGATGGCGATTATATGCAACTAACTGCTCGTGGAGGTCCTCTGGAAGCTACACACAACGTGGCTCAGTTTACAAATACTTCCGGTTCCGGTTCTGTTACAACTGATTTTGTTTGGGTTCCCGGAGCTTCGGAAGTGCGGAAGCAACCGTATACTGTTGTTTTTAAGGCAACTGATGCCGGAGCAGATGTTTCTTTGTCGGCATTACAATATCTTAATATTACTGTTATTGGTCACCCTTCAAAGCAATTATCTGTTGATTATGCAGATAATACAAATAGTGTGGAATGGACCGATAATGATAGTAATAATGTTGTAATGAGGTATGATGTTTATCGAAGTAAAAAACCAATATTGTATACCCCGTCATATTGTGAATATGGTATGCCCGCAGAATTATCTGAGGATTACACCTTTGTGGGAAGTGCGTCAAATGGGGACTCAAGCTTTATCGACACCTATGATGATTGGGGGGTGAGCCCGGGCTTTACGTACTGTTACCGCCTGTTTTCTGTGTACAAAACAGATACTGTGTCGAGCTATATTTCCGATGAAACCTGTGTTACGGTTGAACCTGTAACGCCCGTCATAACGAATGTGAGTGTCGAAAACACTTCCTGCGATGATGGTGAAATAATGGTTACATGGACAATTCCTCGTGATATTGATACCCTGTTATATCCGAAACCCTACGAATATTCATTACTGCGAGCAGAAGGTTTTTCGACTGATAATTTTACCGAAATTCTTCATGTTACCGACAATACCGATACTGTTTTTTATGATAAGTCAGTGTGTTCAAAATTGTATCCGTATTCGTATCGGGTAGATATGTATTCGCGTGTGGCTGATAGTTTAGTTTTTGTATCATCCTCACCAATTTCGTCGTCACCCTTACTATCATTAGGTGCCGGAGATTCGTTTTTGGAATTGCATGTAGAAACCCATGTGAGTTGGGAAAATGATACCGTTTTTGTGTATCGTCAGGATTCTCTTGGTGGATTTGATTCTCTCGGTATTTTTCAAAACAATGTATTTCGAGATTCCGCTTTAGTTAATTTACAGGAGTATTGTTATTATGTAAGAACGTCCGGGTATTTCGAATCGGAACAATTACCCAAACGAGTATATAATTCATCACAAATAATGTGTGCGCAACCCATAGATACTGTGCCGCCAAAACCTATTTCCTTTTCTGTTACACAAAGTTGTGAGAATTTTACCCATACAATAGAATGGGATTCTCTTTCTACTGATATTGTGAATGTGAGAATCTATTACCGTTCGTGTGCTATGGATTCTTTTAATTTATTGGAAGAAGTTCCGTATGATGCTCGGAGGTATGTTCATGCTTTTTCGGAACAAGACGCAACCATGTCCTCCTGCTATTATGTAACAAGTGTCGATAATGTAGGAAATGAAAGTGAAAAAAATACCGATACCTGCTTGTATACCTGCCCGGTGTATATTTTGCCAAATATTTTCACGCCAAATAATGATGGTGAGAATGAAATATATGTTCCTGCACAGAACAAATATGTACAAAAAGTTGATATGAAAATATATAACAGTTGGGGTGATTTAGTTTTTGAAACAAAAGACCCGGAATTGAATTGGAAAGGATTACACCAAAGAACACAGAAAAATTTACCCGATGGGGTATTTTACTATGTTTGTGATGTGTACGAATATTGGCAAGACTGCACACTTCAACCACGTATTTTGAGTGGGTTTATTCATAAATTTTCTGAAGGACAGTAAGATTTAGCAGGTAATCTTTTTTATGCAAAGCATACTTTTTCCGCTTATAAACAGCCATCTTCAGCTCAAAAATAATTTAAAAACCCGTTATTATTTTTGATTGAACCTCACTATTTATAAGCGTTCTGAACCTAAAAAATTATATCGAAATCAGGTTTATAGATTTATTTCTTCCCTCGTTTGCTCATGTTTCGCATAATTGAGTCGTATAGATTATCTGACATGAATTTTTTGAAAAACAATAATGGTTTTGTGCCAAAACCGGCAACGTATCTGGTTTTTGGTTTATGAGCTTTCATTGATTTAATAATTGTGTGTGCAATTAAATCAGGAGCAGCAGGATTCATGTTTGAAAATAAATTTCGTAATCCTTGAATATATGGTTTATATATTGTTTTTCCCGAATATGTTTCTGCCGATTCGAGTGCTATATCGTCCCACTCTGTTGCGATTAACCCGGGCTCAATTATAATAACGTCAATACCGAAGGGTTTCAATTCGAATCGCAAACAGTCAGATAGGCCTTCCAATGCATGTTTCGAAGCGTGATACCAACCGCCAAGAGGTGAGTGTGTTTTTCCGGCTACGGAAGATATATTGATAATTTTCCCGAATGATTGTTCTCGCATGTGTGGAATTACTAATTGGCTTAATCGGGCAAGACCAAACAGATTCACGTCGAATTGTCTTTTTCCTTCAGAAATAGGCACATCTTCTATTGCTCCGTATGAGCCGTAACCCGCATTGTTTATGAGGATGTCTAGTCGTCCCTGTTCTTTTATAATTGTATCAACCAAGGCTTGTATGCTGGCATCGTCGGTAATATCAAGGTAATGAACGTGAGCTCCTTGATCTTTAATAGATTGCATGTTTTCGATTCGCCGAGCAGCACCGTATACAATGTATCCTTGCGTGAGAAGAATTTCTGCTGTTCGTTTTCCTATTCCCGAAGATGCTCCGGTTATTAATACTATCTGTGAGTTCATTATTGTAATTTTTTAAGAAAATTCATAAATAATTCTTATTTTAGTTGAAATAATCTGTAATATACTGTTATTTTTTGTGTCAATAATGTAAAACAATAAAAATATGAAAATATATACAAAAACTGGGGATGCCGGTACAACTTCATTATTGGGTGGTACGCGTGTTTCTAAATACCATATTCGATTGGATTCATATGGAACTATTGATGAGTTGAACGCTCATGTTGGCTTACTTCGAGATATGATTGAAAATGAAGATGATTCGGAATTTTTAGCACAAATTCAACATACTTTGTTTGCTATTTGTTCGCATTTGGCTAATGAAGATTCGGATACGAAAAAAACACCGGATTTTTCCGAAAAACAGATTAAACAGTTAGAACAAAAAATAGATGAATATACCGATGCTTTGCCGGTATTGGCAAATTTTATTGTGCCGGGCGGTCATCCAATTTCTTCGCAATGTCATGTGGCACGTACGGTGTGTAGGAGAGGAGAGCGTAATGTAATTCGTTTGTCTGAAGAAGCCCCAGTCAATCAGGATGTTATACGCTTCCTTAATCGTTTATCTGATTTTTTATTTGTTTTGGCTCGGAAAATATTAAAAGATTTCAACAAAAGTGAAATAACATGGAAACCAATTTTGTAATATACTTTTTTTTTCATTTATTCGCAGAAAATTCACAACTAAAACTTAAACATTATGTATTGGACCTTAGAACTTGCTTCAAAACTCGAAGATGCTCCATGGCCGGCGACTAAAGATGAATTAATCGATTACGCTATTCGTTCGGGAGCACCGCTCGAAGTTATCGAAAATCTTCAGGAAATAGAGGATGAGGGTGATGTCTACGAAAGTATTGAAGATATTTGGCCTGATTATCCAAGTAAAGATGATTTTTTCTTTAATGAAGATGAATATTAAGTACAAAAAATTCAAAAAAAAAAGGAGTTTGTTTGTAACAAGCTCCTTTTTTTTATGTTGTTTATTTTGAATCTGCAACAAATTTTGAAAGCAGACGTAAATATTGCACTTGATAGCCACAACTATTTTCGGTAATTGCCCATGAATTTAATGGCCATCCGTGGTTAAAATCCATAAATGATTTCAATGCCGGTTGGTTGGTAATAACTGAAACATCGAGCTCAAAACATTTTGCATTATTTTCTTCACTGTCACAATCGTCCGGGCAACACCCATCCCATGAGTACGCCGGATTTGGACCTCCGACAAGGAATCCCGGTGCGGGGCCATATGTTGAAACACCCGCTTTATCCCATTTTTCTGATCCTTCTTGGAACCATTCGTGGTATACTTCTGTAACGCTGTTGGTTGCACCTCGAGAGTTCATGTTTGTTAAATAGCAAAAATTAAGTGGATTAACTCCGTGTAAGTAATGAATATATCGCGCAGCTAGATTTTTATAATTGGTTGAAATTTCAGTTTTTGGCGAAATATCGTAGGTAATAAGATTGTAATAGATATTTCCTTGTTTTGACTTAGTACCGTTAGAACCCCATACATAATCTTTTTGGTAGGCAAAATATGCATCGTTTTGGTCGCGAATTGCAAATAGATTATAAATAGTATCTAGACCTTTTTTGTAGATAGATTGTATTTGAGATGCTATTTCTTTATTTGCATACGGAAGTTTTGAGTAGTATAAGAGCATATCCTGATTAGCTTCGCCGAATGGATATACTAATTGCCATTCAATCATACGTGCTTTCGAATAATTTTCTTCAAAGAATTGTTGGTATTTTTTGTCTTTGGTGAGGTCGTACAATCGCATTGCTGCATGAATTTTTTTCTCGATTCGTGCTAAATCATCAACTTCTTGCTGTCCTGCTGCTAAACCTTGGGTGCCATGTTCAGCACTATTGTTGTAAAACAGCACTTTTGGATTTTTGTCAGCCCAATCCCATGCTTTTTTTGCTGCAATTTCTAGTTTTTGAGCAAAATCTGCATCAAATTCTTTCAACACTTTTGCACCGTATGCATATGCCATTGCTCCCGAAAGGCTTGCCGAGGTGCTTGGTCCGCCCCAAAAGCTTGAGTCTTGAGCAGCCGATGGGGGGCAGCCGTGAGAAACACCGACAACGGCAATTAAACTACCATCATCAAATTGCAAACGAAGTAAATGTTCGAGTCCGAATTTTACTTCATCAATAATGTCGGGAATGCCATTGCCCGATTCAGGAATATTAAAGTCGTCTGTCCATGCTTTCGGATTTTCTTCGTAGGCAAGTAATAAGTAATGAATATAATCGGCAGTCCAGTTTGTATATTTATTATAATCACCGGCATCGTACCATCCTCCGTGTACATCTTTTTCTGTTGCCGGGTTATCTTTATCTAAAAAATTTCGACATTCGGTGTCTTGTCCTTTTCCGACATGACTGGCACTATCTGCCCAGCCTTCGCCTGCATATTGTGCTTCTTTTGTAAAGCCGGCACGTTGGTAGAAAAACGTGCGGAACGCATGTTTTAAGGTGTTTTTGTACACATCTTCTGAAATAGAAAAAGGATATGAAGCATAGTTGTTTTCTTTGTCTAGAATATAATAACTGCCATTTTCTGTGAGTTTAGAAAAATCAAAGTACCACACTTTATCGCCTGATGTTGAATCAATATCTCCATTTTTCCATGAGCTAATTGTGTCCGAAAAAATTTCAGTATTAGTTTCTGCATTAATAACTGTGAAGGTGTTTCCAGGAGTGTACGTCTCTTCGGCATCAAATCCGATTTCGGGACAACGGATGACTGCAATTTTTTCGGATTCGGGCAGATAGCCAAATTGATCGATAACAATATATGTTCCTGTGTTTACAATATCTTCTGTGTTGATTTTTTTAGTGTTACAACTGTATACCATGGCGAGTGAAATTATAAATAGTAATTGTTTCATTTGTTACTTGTTTAAATAATATTTTGAAAATTCATTTGTCGTAAAAATAATAATTATTTGGTAATTCTGTACACAAAAAAGGGTATTTCAAACAATGAAATACCCTCGTTTTTGTAAAATTATTTTTTTACTGTATAAGTATATGTCGAGTTATACTCTGTTTTTTGTGTTGTATTCTAATGGTATATATTCCTTTTGCTAATGAATTGTTGGTAAATCTATGAGAATACGAACCTAACACAAAGCTTTTTTCTGCAAACACAGTTTTCCCTTCGGGTGATATTAATTGAATTGTGTAGTTTCCTTCCGACACGGTTTCAAATGCAAGAGTAAATATTCCCGTGCTTGGGTTCGGGTAAACCCGTATGGTTTGTAAAGAAACAGAGTGTATCGCAGTACCGTCAGAAATTGTATATATTACCGGATACGATGTTATTAACCCATGTTCGTCTTTTGCTCGAATTGTAATTGTTTCGCTTCCGAGCCATCCTTCTTGAGTGCATGTTGCGGTAACATCACCATTACTGTTAATTTGAAGGCTTATTACTCCGGGAGTGTTTGCCGACCATCTTATGTTATTTGCAGATGTGTTATCATCTGTGAAATAGTCATTCAAATTGATAATCGGGAATTCTTCGCCAATTAAAATGACTTGTGGAGGAATGTCGGTAACAACAGGAGCTTCGTTATAAATAGAAACGCTTATGTTTATTGAAGTATTAACATTCTGATAAATTTCGGAACTTACATTTATAGTAACAACACCTTCATTTATTCCGGTTACTTCACCAAATTCATTGACTGTTGCAATATCTGTATTTGAACTTGACCAAAGTAATCCAGTTGCAGTTGTTGAAGTCGGCGTGTATTCAACATTCAATTGCAGTGTTTCGTCAATTAAAATAGTTGTTTTGTCCGGAGGAATAATAGATATCTCTGTAGGATAGATTTCGGTAACTGTTATTTCGCAGGATGTTGTTAATTCGTTTGATGTTGTTGCAGTAATGAGCGTAGTTCCGGGCGAAACAGCCGTGATGAGACCAAATTCGTTAACCCTTGCAATTTCTTCATTTTCGCTTGTCCATGTTATTGTTTTGTTTGTGGTTTTAATAGGCGAAATAGTTGCACCAATTGTATGTGTTTGTCCCGGTTCAAAAATGAGAGATGATGCTTCGAGTTCGATAGATGATGCAAATAATTCGTTAACTGTTATGTGAATTTCTGCTGTTTTGTTATTTGCTGATTTTGCACGAATAATTGTTGTTCCGGTGTTTACACCTGTAATTTTTGCGTATTGATTAACGCTTGCAATATTTTCATCATTAGAAGTCCACGTTATTGTTTTATTTGTGGTTGCTTCGGGATAAAATGTTACGAGAGCTGTAATTGTTTCATCAACATCAATATTCGATTCGGTAGGAGAAACATGGATACTGTCTGCCGGAATAGAAACTTCAATAATGGTAACTATACAGGTATCGATGGAACCGTTTAATGTTTGAGCATATAATTCTGTTGCGCCAATATTATTTCCGGTTAATGTTCCATTTGTTGAAACACTTGCGATATCGGTATTTTCTACTGACCAAAAAATTGTTTTTTGAGTGGCATTTTCCGGATAAATTTCGGCTGTTATTTCTTGCGATTCATTAATCGAAAGAGTAATAGCTTGTGTCGATATAATAATACTGTCTGCGTAAATTGGCATGACGGTAACGGTACAGGTGTCTGCAATTCCGTTTGATGCCGTTGCTATAACTAACGCTGTTCCCGGGCTTACAGAAGTAATAACTCCGTTTTGGTCTACAGTGGCAACTGAAATTTTGTTACTTGACCACACTATTGTTTTGTTGGTAGCATTGTCGGGAACAATTTCAGCGGAAACTTGATGACTTGCATCTGGGAACATATCAATAAAATCTTGACTTATTATCACTTCGTCAACAGAAATGGTATTTAAACGAACAGTAACGTTACAGGTAGCTGTTTTTCCGTTAGCTGTTGTTGCCGTAATACCTGTTGTTCCTATTGATTTTCCAAGAATTTTTCCGGAATTGTTTACTGTGGCAATACTTGTGTCAGCTGATGTCCATGTAATTGTTTTATCGGTTGTGTTTTCCGGATAAATGCTTGCAATTAATTGTTGGTTTTCGGAAATGCGAATGTTAACCGCAGTGGTGTTAAGACTGATAGATTCTGTTTCAATTGGTCGTACCACAATTGAAATTTCTTGTGAAATGTCATTACTGGTTGTAGCTGTAAAAATAACGGTGCCGGGTTGTAATGCGGTAATCTGACCTAAGTCATTTACCGTTGCAAGATTAACATTACTGGTTGACCATTCGATTTCTCGTGCTGTCGTATTTTCGGGGTCAAATGTAACATTGATTGTTTGTGTCGTATTAACATTCATAGAGTCGAGACCAATTTCTAATGTAATATGTGTTGGTTGAATATCTTTTACGGTAACAATGCATTCAGCAAGTTTATCATTATGTGTTCGTGCTGTAATTGTTGTTTGTCCGGAAGAAATCCCGGTAACCTTACCGTTTTCATCTACCGTTGCAATATTCGAATCTGAACTAGACCACGAAATAGTTGTATTCGTAGTGTTGTCGGGTAGAATAGTTCCGTTTAATTGGAGCTCATCATACACAAATATTGATGCAACAGATTCTGATAATGAAAATGAACTTGCCGGTATTGGTAAGACCGTTACTTCGCATGAAGCAGATATATTATTTATTGTTGTTGCTGTAATCGTTGCTGTTCCAATAGAGTTGCCGATAATTGTACCCGATGCATCGATACCGACAATGCTAAGATTGGAACTTGTCCAAGTGAGTGATTTGTCGTCGGCATTTATTGGTTCAATTGTCGCTGTGAGTATTGTTTCATCTTCAATATAGATATTAAGTGTTTCGGTAAGTGAAACCGAAGAAGGGAGTCGTTCAATTACCGAAACAACAATTGTATCTGTAATTTCAGGAGATTGATTGCTTGAGCAAATAATATAGCATTCTCCAAATGTAGAAAGAGCAGTGATTGTTCCATCGTTTACTGTTGCAATTTCAGTATTGCTTGATGTCCAAGTTACAGAAGCGTCACATGCTTCTGTTGGAATTATATTTGCGGAGCTTAGAGCCGTTTCGGTTTTGTAGAGCGATATGGAATCTGTACTTGCTTCAATTGAAACGGTTCCCTCGAAACAATCGGAAATTACGGTTACTTCGCAAGTTGCGACAGTAATACCAGTGCCATCTGTTGATGCGGTAATTGTTGTTGTTCCTGTTTCGTGAGCAGAAACAACTCCATTTTCAACACTCGCAATTTCAGGGTTCGAACTGATCCATGTAATTACGTTGTCAGTTGTACATTCGTCATCGGGAATTATTGTTGTTGTTAATGTGAACGAAAATCCCCGTGTAATTGTATATGACGTTTCCGATAATGACAATTCAATATCTCCTGAACAGTCTTTTTCAACTGTGAGGATAAATGAATCGGAATAGGTATTAAACCCATCAGAAACTGTTACTTCGATTGTTGTTTCACCCGTTAGGTGAGCAGTGATTAATCCTGTTTGAGAAATGCTCGCTACTGTTTCGTTTAAGCTTTCGTAGGTTGTAAATTTAATACATGCGTTTGTTGGAGCATGTGTGGGGCTCAGTTGGAGTGTTCCCCCTTCAACTATTGTTGTTGCTGCCGGCGAAAGAGTTACTGAAGTAAGTTCGGTCGCACATCCGGTAAGGTTTAGGGTTATTGTTTCAGTAAACTCATTGGTGTATGTGTCACTTACGACAAGAGTAACGATTGCTGTTTCTGTACCAAAATCAACAAGATTGGAAACCATACCGTTTGCATCTAAGGTGATGTTATCTGATTCTGTTGACCAATTTATTGAGCTAATTTCTGCTTCAGAGGGTTCAATCACAATAAATTGTTCGAGGTTACTCGATGCATTTTGAGCTAAATCTATTGTTGATTGACTCAATGAAATAGTCGTAATCGGGTTTGGTTGAATTGTTATAAAACAAGTATCGGTAAGATTGTTTGAGGTAGTAGCAACAATATATGTTTCACCTGTTTGTTGTGGCGTAATTGTACCGGATTGTGAAACAGTTGCAATATTGGTGTTTGCACTTTTCCAAATGACCGTTTTGTTTGATGCGTCAAAAGGATAAATTTCAGCAGATAAAGAACCCGAACTAAGTAATAAAATGGAAAGATTTTCATCGCTTAATACAACACTATCAACTTCAATTACAGTTTCTTCCACATAGACAATACATGTGTCAGTAAGGTTATTGTGAGTTGTTGTAATGATTTCTGTTTGCCCAACATTATGTGCCGTAACTAATCCTGTTTCGTCTACTGTTGCAATTGTTTCATTTTCGGAATGCCAAGAAATTGTTTGGTCTGTCGTGTTATCTGGCGAAATAGCACCTATTAATTGTTGTGTATCATCAATTATTAGTGATACTTCGTGTGTGTTTAATGTGATAGATTCAGCAATAACAGGAGATACAGTCACATCACATGTTTGTTCTAAACCATTGTTTGTTGTTACGGTAATAATTGTTTCTCCCACAGAATGGCTGGTGACAATACCCTCAGAAACCGTAGCAATATCAGTATTGTTTGATGTCCATGAAACAAGAGTGTCAGTCGTATTTAATGGTGTAAATAATACCGAAAGAGTTGCAATTTCTTCGGGGAATAATGAAAGACTTGTTTCAGAAAGCAGAATGTCGGTTGGTTCAATGTCTGATACAATTACCACTGCTTCTGAATATGCACCATTACTTGCTATTGCGGTGATAATAGTTTCGCCGGCAGAAACAGCAGTAATTGTTCCTTCTGATAGTGTCGCAATATCTGTATTTGCAATCGACCATACAATCGATTGATTCGTTGTGTTTATTGGTTCAAAAGTTACAGAAAGACTGCTTTCATCATATACAAATAATTCAAGGGTATCGGGAGTAATGATGATAGTATCTGCTTCAACCGGTAAAATGGTTACAATACATTCAGCATAAATTGACGGGTCAGCAAGAGATGTTACCCGAATAGTATCGGTACCAACTTCTAAAGCGGTCATATCTCCTGTTTGAGTGAGAGAAATTATATCCTGATTGAGCGTTTCCCAAGTTATATTTTTATTGTCAGCATTTTCGGGAAGAACGGTCGCGGTAATGCTTACATTTTCATCATCATATACCGTGAGAGTGCTTGGTAATTCGATAGATGTCGGTAGGCGTTCTTCAACACTTAGAATACAGGTATCTGCCATTTCTGGAGATTGAACACTACGACAAATAATATAAGTTTCACCAATATTTATCGCAGAAACTTCTCCATTTTCATCCACTGTTGCAATAGTTTCCTCTGTTGATTCCCATGTTACTCCGCTATTACAGGCATCCGGATGAGAAATAGAGTAGGTAAGGGTAGTACCACTATTAGTAAGAATAGATTCAGTTTCTAAATCTAAGGTTACGGTTACTGTGCCATAGTAACAATCTTTGAGAACGTTCACAATACATGTGTCAGACGTAATGCCGTTGCCTGTTGTCGATGCTACTATACGTGCTGTTCCTTCAGCTATTGCAGAAACAATACCATTTGAATTTACGGTAGCATAATCTGTGTCAAGACTTTCCCATATTATCACATTATTTTCCGTACATTCATCATCGGGGCTAATGTTTGCAATGAGCGTTTCTGTATATGTTTCAATTATATCTGTTATTTCTTTGTTTATCGATAGGCTAATATCTCCCGAACAATCTTTTTCTACCGTAACTGTTCGTGTGCTGGTAATTGTTGAAAAACCGTCATTAATAGAAATAGTTATAATAGCTGTTCCCGGAATTAATCCACTTACTAAACCAGTTTCCGAAACTGTAGCAATAGTTTCCTCATCAGAAGAATATGAGATGTTTTGAATACACGCATCGGTAGGGTACAAAACAGGAGATAATTGCAGTGTTTGCTCTTCGGTTACCGTTGCTAGTGAGGGACTTAATGTTACTGTTTCTAAATGTATTGGGCACCCGGTAATTACTACAACCATTGTTTGTATGTATTCATTACCTGATTTGTCGAGAACCGTAACACTGATAGTACCTGATTCGCTTCCAAATTCAAGAGAATGTGAAATGATGCCGTTTTCTGTAATAGAAATATTTGGATTATCAACAGACCAAATTATACTTTCAATTGTGGCAGTTTCCGGATAAATGGTCAAATACGTATGCAAGTCACGTGTTTGTTCTTGATCTAAACTAATAGATGTTTGTGTAAACGTAACACTTTCAGCCGGAATTTGTAATTCTGTAACAGAAATGGTAATAGTTATTGATGAGGATTCTCCCTCTGTATCTGCAACGGTTAATGTGATCTCTTCACTTCCCATCCATTCAGAATCGAGAGGGGTAATGCTTAAGGCATGAGATGATGATATTGACAGTGCAAAAGCTGTTGAACTTGAATGAGACCATATTAACGAGCCATCAGATGTATTATCATCACTCACATAATTGTCGAGTAAAATGTTACTAAACGTTTCTCCCCGCATTTGTGTCTGGTTAGGGATAGTTGAAATAACAGGCGGGTGATTGATTAACATATCAACCTCGCTGCCAAACATAATTTTATCGAAGAACACAGAGCCTGAATTAACAGTAGTCACATCTTTATCAAAGTATATTTTTATGCCTCGAATATCTTCTACCGTAAGATTTGCAGCAAGTTTATTTGCAAAATTATACACATATGTGGTGTATTCGGGGCCGTTAACAGTCACTGAGACAGGTGTTTCGGTGCTTACATATTCGTTCCCGTCAAACAAATCAATACGCATGTCTGTAAGTGTGGTTGTTCGAGCACGAATGGCAACATAGGGGTAATTAGAGAGATTTAAGATTTTTGCATCAGCTTCTGAAATGTTATATATAAAACTATCGTTACCACTTGTTTCCGAACGATTATATGAGATTTCTGCGTATCCACCGCCGTATATTAATTCGTAGGTTGCATTTGATTCACTGAATCCTGCTAGATTTGGTTGTATAATGTTTTCGACATATCCTTCAACAATTTCTAATTCACGTTCAATTGTTACCGTATATGTTTGCGTGGTATTATTTTCAGCTGTAACTCTAATTGTAGCTTCTCCGGTTACCGAAGATGCCTGACTGATTTCAACAAGAGCATTTACATCATCGGCATTTGCGGAAATTGTAGGAATTGTTGTCGTATTATGAGGAATTGTGAGTGAATATTCGGTTGTGTTTGCACTAAATGTTGGAGATAATGTGCCAATATTTGAGCTAAGCGAAGCTAAATCAGCATTTGCTGATAAAGGAATACCAATAGTTAAATTATCAAAAATGAATTCTTTTTCGTCGGCAATATAATCATCCGGGTCAGTGTAAAAAACAATAGTGTTTATTTGAGATTCATCTGCTCCGGTGTTTACGCCGTCATAATCAAACATTAAAGTTTCTGTGGTGCCACCTGTTACGGTGTGACTTATTGTTTCGGAATTTCCGGTCGTGCTATTAATATCTTTAAGGTCAATCCGTATTTCAGAGTCTTCGGAAGCATATACATCAAGCGATAAAACCGGATTTGGATTATTTTCCATATCTAATACAAAACCTGCCGGTAAAGTATATGTAACCGTTCTGTATGTTGTTTTTTCTGCTGCTTGAGAAAGGTTTATTTCTCCGTTTGTTGCGGTGATTGCGTAAAAATCAGTACTTGAACCGCTAATATCCCATTCGCTTGTGCTGCCATTATTGAAATCATCTACCCAACTATAAATTATTTCATTTTGTGTTTGAGAGTTGTACGAAATAAAATAAGTATTTGTATTTCCGGATTCAGCGGTAACGGTTATGGAAGTTGTATTTTCTATAGAGCTTCCATAATTAATTTCAACCGATGCATTTTCTTGATTTGCTTGAGCGGTAAGCAAAGGAATAATTGGTGACGGAAGGTCTATTGTATACGTGTTTATGCTTGGTGAAAAAACCGGGCTTAATGTGCCATAGTCAGTTGATAGAACAGAAAGTGTAGCATCATCAGATGGTGCTAATTCGAAGCTTACGGTGTACGTTGCCGTATTGTTACCATCAGCTGATATTATATCGACTGTTGCTTGTTCGCTGAGAGAAGTTGCTTGTGTAATAGTAAGAGAAGCATTTTCGTTCATTGGTGTTGCCGAAATTACCGGAGGATTTGAGGTGCCTTGTGGTAAGTAGCAAATGTAATGAGAAACCGTGTTTGAATATGATGGTGAAATTTCTCCAATACTGGTAGTAAGCGTAGCTAAACTCGTACTTGCAGAGGTCGATTGATTTTCCGCATTATATGTTGGCGTCATCAACTCCCAATTATCAGTTGTTTCGGGAAAACGACCGTAACTGATATTTTGTGTTTGTGCTTCAAATATTATATAGTCAAGTTGTTGAATGCCATTTTCGGTAACTTGAGAAAGCACCACTTCTTCTCCGAGAACATCAAGTCCGAAGTCTAAATGCATACTGCCATTTTCGGGAGAACTGTTTGCCCAGAATGTAATCCATTCGCCGGGCTGAACAGTTGTTTCAGCAGAATTATTTCGCGGAATGCGGTATTTTAGACTATACGAAAGCGAATCGCTCACAAATAAACCACCTAAGTCAATAGGAGTGGAAGAGGCGTTATAGAATTCAATATAATCAGAATATTTATTGTATTCGGTTTTTACAATAGATGTATTCGCAGCTAAGAGTTCATTGATAGTTAACCCGGTTTTAATACTTATAGTTGCATTGTTAGAGTTGGGGTCACCCGGAGTGGGAGTGGGTAAATATCGGAATCCAGATGTGGTAGACGGAAACCTTCCATATGCAATATCCTCACCTTGATTAGCGTATGAAACTTGGTCAATTATATAATTTTCAGATCCGCGTAATTGCACGATAGCAATATCGCCAAACTCTGCTTTGAGTTTGAAACCAACGTGATTTGGGTTGATTGCAATTTGTTCGTCTGCCCAAAGTATATAATATTCACTAGGTTGAATTGTTGTAAGAGATGGTTGGTTTGCCGGAATCATATATTTGTTTAAATCGCCTAAATCATTGGTCACAAATAAGCCACCGATGTTAATTGCTTCATCGGTACTGTTATATATTTCAATCCAATCAGCATACCCACCGGTTTCTTCGGTAATTGTTTGTGCATTTTTTGCCATACATTCGGTAATTACTAAACCGTCAATTTCAGCAGTACTTTGAATTTGATTTGAAGCGTCGGGAGTTGGTATATCAAAAACAATTTGGTTCGAAGAACCATCAGGATAACGACCGAAAGAAAGATTGATGTTTTGCACTCCATACGTTATCTGATCAATAATTGTTGTTGTACCACTTGCGTTAATTTGAGAAATAACTACCGATTCTCCGGTGCGAGCGAGGTTGAAATTAAGGTGATTCGCCCCGGCGTGAGTTTGTTTATCTGCCCATAATATTAAATAACCACCGGCTGGAACAGTTGTAAGTTCCGGAGAACCGTATTGGATTTTGTGTTTATCGAGACTATCTAAGCGGTCGCTTATGTACAATCCTGCTAAATCAATATCTGAAGTTCCCGGATTGTATATTTCTATCCAATCCTCATATTCATTTAATTCGTTATTGAAAAACAGACTGTTCGAAGCCATTATTTCGTTTATGTGAATTCCGGTAACAGGCGTTCGTGATTCAAATTCTGCTTCTATTGTGTAATCACCGGTGATAGTTAAAAAATATTCTTGCTCGGTAGAAAGGGTTGTTGAACCACTTTTCCATCGCACAAATTGATATCCGTCTTTTGCCTCAGCAACAAGCCTAATGGGAGTGTTTTCGTATTGTCTACCCGAATATCCTGCCTCAACCGGGAGAGAACAGAGATATACCGACCCATTACTCTCAGTAAAATTCACCGTGAGGTATGAGTATCCTTCATTACCGAATTCGGAATTGATTTGATCGCGCATATAACCAATACGATCAATGCCCCAGGAAATCATATCGTTAACATTATAGCCGTAGGCAGACACACTTCTTGTCCACTCTTCATCACTGTAATTGTCACGTTCGTTTGCAATAGTATTTTCAAAACTGTTAGCAATGCTTTCTAATCTATCTTGAGTATAGATAGTGTTAATCATATAACTAAATCGTTGAATGAATTCACTTTCAAATGTTGGGTTTTCCATCAGACTTCTAATTACAATAGTAGCCCATGCATGATCTTCACTTGACGACAACGTGCGTGATAAATTATTAGCAGATGGTCCACCTCCCCATAAACCATATCCGAAGTCGGTATCATAAAAAAGAAATCTAAATTTTCCTTTTTGCATACGTGGTCGCCATAAACGTGTGTTATTTCCAGGCCAATCGGTGTTTTGGCAGTAAATATGTCCGATGTAATAATTAATAATATTGTCTTTATCAACATAATTATCAATAACATAATTGTAATACGTTTCATCAGTCATACTGAATGAATTTAGAAAATCAACAAGTTCAAAGTATCTCGTAGAGTCTCCTTCAGAAGCATTAAATGTTTCAGCGTCGCTATTAATTTTTAGTATATCAACTTCATCCGGGTCAACAAAATCATGGAGGTTTGCAAGATGATCTTCACCGTATCGTTCTCGCATATTTATGATACCAAAATATTCACCATTAAGATACATAACAACAGGTTTGTATGCCTGCGTTTCTAAATTTACTTTTCCACGTAAAATATATTGGATTATTGCATCACGAGTTAAACTCCCTTGTTCCCAGTCATTTCCGGAGTTTCGCAAATAAAATGAGTCATAAGAATCTTGTCCGTCATCACCAAAAAGTGGGTAATTTAACTCTGAATCGCCATATTCATTACGGAGTGATATTTTTAAAGATTTTTGATCCCAATTTCGAGAGACAGCACCCATAGTTTGAATACCGGCATTTACCCCAAATTGTTTTTCGCCGTTTTCGTCAAAATATTCAACAAACACTTTTCGTTCCCAATCATCTTGATGCCAGTTTGCTGTAAATTGTTGTCCTTCATATGTTTCCGTTGCTCCGTTTGTCCCCTGAATGTAAATACCTTGATCAGCACTAAAAAAACCGGCTTTATCTGTTGTTATTGAAATAATCGGTAAACTCGGACGTCTCATATTTATAAAAAAGGTAGAAGTAGCTGTTTTGCTCGGAGAATAATCATCGTGAAATGCTTTTGCTTTTATCATAGCCCCAAATTCCTGATTTTCATTGTCGTAATAACCAACAGGGGGGTATCCTATGTCGACAGCCCAATGATATTCTTGTATACCAGTATTGTTATCACGATTGTACCCATATTTTAATGTCATATCGGTGGTTTTATCAACCGTAATCGGTCCCGTATATATGGGAGAAGATTCTGTTGGTTCGGTTCCGTCAGTTGTGTAGCGAATCACCGCGTTTGGTACGGAGCTCGTAATACCAACATTTTGACTCGAAGAATAGAAACCTGCGGGGATTGAAAATGCGGGGGCAGGAGCAGCACCTTGTATAATTTCCGGATCATTTTGTGCGTCGGGAGTTGGTGAAGCTAATCGTGCCCATTCGCCTGTTCCGTCTAAAACCCTTCCGTATGTATAGTCTGTTGTGAGAGTAGGAAATGTTACGGTGTCTAACAATAACATGCTTGAAGAGTAGATATATAATTTTTCGCCTTTTGAACCGGAGAGATTAAAGTTTGTATGAAGACCGGTAGTTAATCCGTCACACCATATTAATAGGTGGTTGTTGCTACTTATAGTTGTGCCGCTTGGTACTTGCCATTTTCGTGGCTCATCATTATCATCTGTTATATAGTAGCCACTAATATCTACTGTTGCAGAGCCGGTATTGTATAATTCTATCCAATCTGCATAGTTTCCTAAATCGCTTGTTACTGTAGTTGCATTGCTTGATTGAATTTCATTTAGTTTCACTTGTGCATTAAGTGTATGAAATATAGATAATGTAATAGTTAAACTTAAGAATAAAATTTTTTTCATAAATTTTAGTATTTATATAAAATCTCCCAATTATTAATAAGACAAAAAAGTTTGTAAAAACCCGAATATCAAAAGTACATTTTTTTACTATTTTTCACTATATAATTAACAGGAAAGTTCAATATTTTTTTAATAAAACACTATATTTGGGTATATTTGTGTACTTTTTTGATTGATAATAGTATAAAATAATGTATATGAAACAGTTTCTATTTTTTTCTATCTTTTTTTTCCAGATTCTATCTCAAGCATTTTCGCAGAATTATATCCAACATAAGGGGAATGACATATTTTTGAGTGGAATTAATCTTGCGTGGATGGATTTTGGGAATGATCTCACAAATTTCGATGTGGAGCGGTTCCGTACTATTATGCAAAATGTGTCAGACGCCGGTGGTAATTCTGTTCGCTGGTGGATACATATAGACGGTCGAAGTACGCCTACGTATGAAAATGATACCATTGTTGGGATTTCCGAAACGGCTCTCAATAATTTGGGAACAGCTTTAGATATTGCTGCCGAACATCAGATTGTTATTAGCCTGTGCTTGTGGTCGTTTGATATGATGCACTCAAAGAAAGATGAAGAGTCGGATGCTGTTGCTTTGGATCGGTTAACGAAAAACAGAATTTTGTTGGAAGATTCGGCAGCTACACAAGCATATATTGATAAGGCATTGATTCCTATGGTAGAAAGATTTGCCGGACATACCGCAATTTTGTGTTGGGAAATTTTTAATGAACCCGAAGGAATGACGACTATTGGTAATTGGAGTCATATTGAAAATGTTGACATTCACTATATTCAACGTTTTATTAATCGCTGTGCCGGAGCTATCCATCGTGCCGACCCCGAGGCTAAGGTTTCGAATGGGAGTTGGAATGCAAAAGCAACGGTAGATATAGAAGCAATTTCTTCTACTAATTATTATTCTGATGAAGCTCTTATTGCTGCCGGTGGTGATGCTGCAGGTACGCTCGATTTTTATATGATGCATTTTTATCCACAATATTCCGGTGATAAATATTCACCGTTTCACAATCCGGTTACGTTTTGGGAACTTGATAAACCTTTATTAATTGGTGAGTATTCGGCTCATGGAATAATTGACGATGGTGCCGGTTTTGCTCCTTCGTCTGAACTTTCTGCAACAGAATCTTTGGCATTTCTTTTTGATAACGGATATGCCGGCGGTTGGGGATGGACATATACAAATCATGACGGTCATGGTGGTTTGAGTGATATGCGATATGTCATGGATTCTTTACAAAACACATATCCGGAGCTTATTACCATTCCACGAGACCCAAATCATAATTATGCACCAAAGCATATTCTAAGTATTCCCGATACGGTTTTGTATGTAAATTCTAATCCGATTGAAGCGTATGTGAATTTGAACGATTTTTTTGAAGATGAAACTCCGTTAACGTATGTTGTTTCGGGTGAGGGGCCGGTAATTCCTTCTTTGTTTCAGGATTCTATTCTGTCTTTGAATCTTGTTGCTGATTCAATCGGCGTAATTCCTTTTATTGTTGAAGCTATTGATACAGGAGGTAAAACAGTATCTACTCAATTTAATGTTCTTGTGCGTGATTCGCTTGTTGATTCTGATAATCACTTATTATATAGTATTGTGTCTGCTTCGTCTTCTGAAAATGAGGAACGCAGACGAGTATCTGCTTCAGATGGTGATATGCAAACACGCTGGTCGAGTGCATATAACGACGATGAGTGGATACAGTTTGATATGCTTTCGGTACACAGCATTTCTCGTATCGTTTTGTATTGGGAAGCAGCATATGGCGATGTATATGATATTTTATTGTCTACCGATGCGCAGCAATGGGATACGGTAATGTCTGTTGGAAGAGGGGCACAAGGGGTAAATAATTTTGTGATACCTCAAACAGATGCTCGATATATTAAAATTCAATTTCATGAGCGAGCTACCGGATGGGGCTATTCTCTTTTTGAGGTTGAAGCATATACCGATAATGGTGAGTCCGATAATGTTGGTCCCGAATCGGATTGTTCATTGTCTAATATTAATATAAATCTTGGGTATTCTCTGAATTATTCTGTTTCTCTGAACAGATTTACTGATGAAAATAATGATGTGTTACAATTTTCTGCAGAACGACCGAACGGAGATCCTTTGTCAGATTGGTTGTCGTTTGAGCCATTTACTCATTCCTTATCCGGAACCCCGGAGATACAAGATACGGGAGTGCATTATGTACGAATAATTGCAACAGACTGGTTTGGTGAAACAAGCTGTCGGGATTTATCATTTACTGTACCAAAACCAACAGGATTGGTGTATGTACACAAAACGGAAATGAATGTATTTCCCAATCCGACACAATCAGCATCCTCTCTTGTTCTTTCTTTTGATTCTGAAATATCAACAGAAGCACAAGTGTTAATTATAAATAGTATTGGTGTGTCGGTAGTGAAAACGAAAGTGCCAATAGTTGATGGCACGGCAGAACTTATGGTAACACAACTGCCGAAAGGTGTTTATGTGCTTTCAGTACAAACAGATGAAGAGGTGTATGTGCAAAAATTAATAATTCAATAGATGGTTGGAACGGTAATTTTGGTGTGTTGCATTATTGTGCTTATAAATATTCCCTTTGGATATTTACGTGATAAACAAGCCAAATTTTCGTTGTTGTGGTTTGTTGCGGTACATACTCCTGTTTTTTTTGTGATAGGCACCAAATATATGTTTAATGTTTCCACCACATTAGTCACGCTCCCTCTTTTTTTTATAGCTTATTTCCTTGGTCAGTATTTTGGTGGAAAAATCAAATTAACACAGCTATGTACTTGTTTTAAAAATGAATTTTAAACTTCTATATCTACAAAATGTCTGTTTATACACAAATTATACGTCCGGTTCTTTTTCGCTTCAATCCTGAAGGTGTACATAATTTTACCATAGGATATTTATCCGTTCTTTCGAAATGTTCTCTCAGTCGATGGATTGTTTCGCAGGCATATTCTGTACCAAAAAATGAAAGCTTGTCTCGAACAGTTTTTGGTATCAAATTTCCTCATCCTGTTGGCTTAGCTGCGGGTTTGGATAAAAATGCACAGGCATATGCCATGTTTGGTGCCATGGGTTTTTCGTTTGTGGAAATAGGTACGGTAACACCATTAGCTCAGCCCGGAAATGATAAACCTCGATTGTTTCGTTTGCCAAAAGACAAGGCTATTGTCAATCGTATGGGCTTTAATAATAAAGGCCTAGGGTATGCAGTTTCGCAATTACGGAAGAAAAATACAAAAATCATTGTTGGTGGAAATATTGGCAAAAACAAAGTAACTCCTAATGAAGATGCTGTTTCTGACTATATTACCTGTTTTGAGACTTTGTATGATTATGTTGATTATTTTACCGTAAATGTCAGTTCGCCAAATACTCCAAATTTACGTGAATTACAAGACAAAGAGCCCTTGACGCATATCCTTTCGACCTTGATGGAACATAACAACAGCAAAGCAACACCAAAGCCTATTTTGTTGAAAATTGCTCCCGATGTTTCGCATAATCAATTAGATGATATTGTTGATATTGTAAAATCAACAGGTATCGCCGGAATTGTTGCTACAAACACGACAATTATACGAGATAATTTACCTCATTATTCTCAAGAATATGTCGAATCACTCGGAGCAGGCGGGTTAAGTGGTGCTCCCGAAAAAGATGTATCGACAGAAGTTATTCGGTATATTCATCAAAAATCGCAGGGCACAATTCCTATAATTGGTGTTGGGGGGATAATGACTCCCGATGATGCACAAGAAAAATTAGATGCCGGAGCGAGTTTGGTGCAATTATATACCGGTTTTATTTATGAAGGTCCTGTTTTGATACAAAAAATTTGTAGACACCTTTTGCACCATTCTTAGTGTGTTGGGATATTTAAATCTCAGATTTTCAATTTTTTACTAAAGATACTTAAAAAAAAATAAAAAAATGTAGATTTTTTTTGGTCTGTGGTGTGGAGAAAGTAAAAAGTTTTATATATTTGCACCCGTATTGCGAGAGTAGCTCAGTTGGTAGAGCACGACCTTGCCAAGGTCGGGGTCGCGGGTTCGAATCCCGTCTCTCGCTCTTTTTTATTACTATTCGCCTAGGTGGTGGAATTGGTAGACACGCAGGACTTAAAATCCTGTGGACATTGCGTCCGTGCGGGTTCGATTCCCGCCCTAGGTACCAAAACAGTTTAGAATATTTTTCTAAGCTGTTTTTTTTGTCTTAATTTACTCTTGTTTTTTTGAAAAATTCGATATTCTAATTTAGTAACCTGAGTTCGACGTAATTTTTCGAGTTCAGATTAGCTCCGCTGAGCTCGTCCTTTGTCCTCGGTTGATATAAAAAGCTGTTTATCAAGGCAAATTATTGAATAATAGCGAGCTATT
>JAQICB010000138.1 GCA_027858745.1 Bacteroidales bacterium | reverse complement strand
CATGGACGAGTCCAAGTAGTTTGGCTGTTGATCCGGCTAATATAGCACTTACGGATTCATATATATTTGTTGGGAATACTTCTGATAAAGCTGAGGCTCAGCCTTTGTCGGGTGATGCGACAATGACAAATGCAGGTGTTCTGACAATAGAGCCGGGAGCTGTAACTAGTGGAAAAATCTTAGATGGAACTATAGCAAATGGAGATTTAGAGAAAAGTAATATACCATTAAGCGGATTTGGTTCAGCATCAGTGAATGTTGATATGGGCGGTTTTGCTATTACCACATTAGCAGATCCAACCTCGGCAGATGATGCGGCGACGAAATCGTACGTGGACGGCATTATAAGTGGTGGAAACCTTGCATTAACAGATGCAAATATTTTAATAGGAGATGGAAGTGGTGTAGCTGTAGCTCAAACAATGTCGGGCGATGCAACGATGACAAATTTGGGAGTGGTAACTATAGAAACGGGAGCAATAAATAGTGATAAGATATTAAATGCTTCGATACAAGAAGAGGATGTTAATGTGTTAACAGTTGGAAATGCAGGTGAAATTTTAAGTAGTGATGGAACAGGCGGTTTTGTATGGGCAACTGATAATAATACAACTTATACAGCTGGTGATGGATTAAGTTTAACAACAACAACTTTATCTCTTAAAAATAGTGCGAATTTATATGAAAATGCTGTTCCTCGTTGGGATGCAGCGGGCACTCAATTTACAAATAGTTCTATTTGGGATGACAATGCCGGACATGTGCTTATTGGTGATGATGGAACAGGTACAATAAGTTCAAGTTATAGCCTTCAAGTTGTTGGCGCATTTAAAACCGAACAAATTTATCATTCATCTGACGTGAGATGGAAAACAGATATTTTCACTATCGACAGTGCATTAACGAAAATTCAAAACTTGCGAGGTGTTGAGTATCAATGGAGACAAGATGAATTTCCTGAAAAACAATTTGCTGATGGAACTCAAATTGGCTTAATTGCGCAAGAAGTTGAAGCTGTGATGCCTGAGTTAGTAATGACTGATGATACCGGATATAAATCGGTAGAATATTCAAATTTAGTGGCAGTATTAATCGAAGCGATTAAGGAGCAACAAGAACTAATAGCTGCTCAGCAAGAAAAAATTACCGCATTGCAATCTGATAATAAATCAATGCAGTCTGAAATAACCGCGTTGCAAACAATGCAATCGCAGATTGATGAACTGCAAATGCAAGTAACGACAATGAGTTCCATCTTAGAGATGCTTCAACCAACTGTAAATGCAAAATAGATTTTAGATAATGAGACATCTATTCGTTTATATATTATTATTTATGTTTCCTGTGTTTTCATATTCGCAGGTATATGTGAGTGATGATGCTTCTTTGAATATATCAACGAAAAGTGAATTGTTTTTCGAAGATAATTTTATTAATGATGGGGTTATTAATAATCAAGGGGATATATATGTCTTCGGCGATATTGAGAATACTGGGCAGTACCAATCCGGAGGTAAATTATATTTAGTAGGGTATAATCAAACTGTATCTATGAACGCTGACACTGTTAATGAGTTATTTATACAAGGTAGCGGAAATAAATATTTGATTTCTGATATATATATTGCAACTGATTTATCTTTAGATGATGGTATAATTATTCCAACGAGTCAAGCTAAGGTTATTATTATGAATGATGGTACCACATCAATAGGATCTGATTTTTCTTATGTTTTAGGAAATTTGTATATGCAAGGAACAGGTACAAAGTATTTTCCAATTGGCACAGCAACAACTTTTTTACCGGTGGAATTACATAATATTACGGGAGATAGTTTAACTATAGGTATGAAATCTCACGATTTTTATTCTGCTCCGATTCCCGGAAAAGGCACTCGTTTGTTATCACAAACGAATTATTGGTCTCAGGATATTTTAAGAGGATCTTTAGAATATGCTCAAATAACGCTGCCAACATATTTAGTTGGTAATACCGGTTTTTATACAGAAGATAGTATTGTTGTTGCTATGTCTAATAATGTTCTCGGACCTTATAGAAGTCAAGGTAAGGATGAAAGTATTACAAGTGTAATACCATATGAATATGTGTCAAGTATTGATATTGATACTGCAAATAGAATATTTTATACTTTGGCAATGTTTTATGATGTAAATTGGAATCTTTTTTATGTCCCAAATGCATTGTCTCATAATGCTACCGATATTGACGATCAGCGAGTAAAAATTTATGGTAATCTGTTTCAAGAGAAAGGTTTTTCTTTTACGGTAAAAAATCAATGGGGAAATGTTGTATATAAAACATCGTCATTGATAGAAATGGAAACAAACGGATGGGACGGATATAATTATAAAACCGGTGAGAGGGAAATTATTGGTCAATATATTTATATTTTACAAGCATTTACTAAACATAACGAACCATACACCAAGGCAGGTTCTATTTGGATAATTGATTAATTATGAGAATATTTGCTATAACTTTACTCTGTTTGAGTTTTACGTTTTCTGCTTTTTCGCAGGATCCTGTTTTTTCTCAGTATTATACTACTCCAATGTACGTTAATCCCGCTTTTGCCGGAGATAAACAAAATATAAATTTTTCTATTAATAATAGAACATACACTAATTCGCAGTTAGCATATTATAATTTAGCTCAAATTACCGGTATTGTTCCTTTTGATGCTGACTTTTTATATAGTTCTTCTACATTAAATCATTATAGTGGAGTAGGCGTTTCTGTATATCAAGAAACAACAGGAGCTCATAGTGAATTAACTTCTTTTGGGGCCTTAGCAACGCTTGCTCATTCTGTTCAACTTGGGCAACAACATTATTTAGCCCTCGGATTACAAGGTGGTTATATTCGAAAAATATTGGGGAGTGAGTTCAATTGGGGTACTCAATACTCACTCGATTTTGGTTATGATCCTACAATTATTCCATCGGTTGATTTTGCAGATGATTTTACACATTATCCTACTTTTAGTGCCGGTATTCAGTATTTTTTCACCTCGCACGATATGGAGGATCAATTTAAGCAATTTAATTTTGACGCATATGGTGGTGTTGCTTTTTTTAATGTCAATCAACCAAATCAATCTTTTTTTGAGGAAACAGAAACACGATTGCCCATAGCAGCTAAATTTAATGTGGGTGTAAAGTATAATGCCTCTAATAGATTATCTCTTATCCCAACTATGTTGTGGGTTCGGCAAAATAAAAATAATCAAATAAACACCGGGGTGTACGCAAATATTATTACGGGTGATTTGAAAAATATTTCGAAGAAAAATGTGATAATTATTGTAGGTACATGGTATCGTTTCGGTGATTCTTTTATTTCGACTGTTGGCTGTGCTTATTATGACTTCAAACTTGCTCTTTCGTACGATTTTAATACCACAAACTTCAAGTATAATAATAGGGGTAAGGGGGCTGCGGAAATTTCTTTAAAATATACACTCCCAAGTAAAAATGGTGATAAATATTCTCGTGGTCTATTATATCCAAGTTTTTAAGGTTTTAACTATATAACAATCTATTTTTTTATAATTTTGCAGTAATATGAAAATTCATTATTCTATTTCTGCATTTACTGCCCGAAATCCGGTAATTACTATCGGGATGTTCGATGGTGTACATCTTGGGCATAAAAAGCTTCTTTCTCAGGTTTGTGATGAGGCTCAAAAAATAAATGGTGAATCGGTTGTGCTTTCCTTTTGGCCGCATCCTCAGATGCTTTTTAATGCTGATGCTTCGTGTAATATTTTAACAACTATTGAGGAAAAATGTTCACATCTCGAAAGATATGGTATAGATCATTGTATTATTTTACCTTTTACTAAAGAATTTTCTCAAATATCTCCCGAACAATATATTCACGATGTGTTGTATGAAGGTATAGGTGCAAAGACAATTATTATTGGCTATGATCATCGTTTTGGACATAAGGGATTCGGTAATTTTTTGTTGCTTAAACAGTTTGAAGAGGAATATGGTTTTACAGTACAGGAAATAGCTGCCTACGATGTTGAGAATATAACGGTAAGTTCAACAATTATTCGCGAAGCCTTATTCTCGGGTGATGTTGATCGTGCTCAGCAGTATTTGAATTATTTTTATTCTGTAAAAGGCACTGTTGTGCATGGAAAAAAAATTGGTAGAACTCTTGGCGTTCCTACTGCAAATATCCTCCCCGAATCGGAATACAAGATTATTCCTGCTTCGGGTATTTATATTGTGCAGGTTATATATAATAATCACATATTACGTGGTGTCGCCAATATCGGATTTAATCCTACTGTTGACGCGAATAATAAAACACGTTCTCTTGAGGTGTTTATATTTAATTTTTCTCAGGAAATATATAATGAAGAACTTCGGGTCGTTTTTTTACGAAAAGTTCGTGATGAAGAAAAATTCATGTCTTTAACCGAATTGCAAAAGGCTATTCAAAATGATATACAAATCGCAGAAGAATATTTTATTTCAAATAATAATCCTATAAATTATTAACATGAGTACGCAACCAATAAAGACCAATTATCCCGCATTATATACATTGATTATTGTTTTTTTCTTTTGGGGGTTTATTGCAGCAAGCAATACTATTTTTATTCCTTTTTGTAAACATTATTTCTCTCTCGACCAATTTCAATCACAGTTGGTAGAGTTCGCTTTTTATACCGCATATTATGTGGGGGCTCTTATTTTGTTTATATATGGTTCACTTACGCAACGCGATTTAGTTGGATCTTGGGGATATAAACGAAGTATTGTGTATGGTTTGGTATTTTCTGCCCTCGGTGCTGTTGCCATGATTCTTGCGGTAATTGCAAATGTGTATGTTGGCATGTTAGCCGGATTGTTTATCGTGGCTCTGGGGTTTTCTTTGCAACAAACAGCAGCAAATCCTTTTGCAGTTATGTTGGGTGATCCTAAAACAGGAAACAGTCGTATGAATCTTGGTGGTGGTATTAATTCTTTCGGAACAACTATTGGACCTATTGTCTTGGGCTTGGCTCTGTTTGGGACAGTTTCTGAAATTACGAATGAACAAATTGTGAATCTTAATCTTGATAAGGTTATTTTTCTGTATTCTGGTGTTGGAGCTTTATTTTTGATAGCTGCGGGGATTTTCTTTTTTTCAAAAAAGGTTCCGCACGGTATTCAAACGGAAAAAGTTGAAAAAGCTAATAAAGTATTACGCTTGTTGTTAGTAATGACTGGGTTATTGTTATTTATGTTTGTGCCGGTGTTTAATTCATATAAAAGTGATGAGGCTCAGAAAATGAATGAGTATTCCGAGAGAATAGAGCAATTACAGACTCAACAAAAGGAATCCGGAGATATGGTGTATGAAGATGAGATAGTGCGTGTACAAGCTCAATATGATGCGATAAGTCATCCTGTGGAGCGTGAGCGTATGTATTGGTTGCTTGGTGCTTTATTGGTTGTTATTGGAGGGTTACTCTTTGCCTATCTGAACTCTTTGCACAATCCTTCCGGGTGGGGGGCAATGCAATATCCACAATTGACCTTGGGTATGCTCGCCTTATTTATGTACGTTGGGGTTGAGGTTGCTATTGGGAGTAATCTAGGTGCCTTGCTCGAACTACCTTCTTTTGGAGGGTATGAATCATCCCAAATTTCTCCTTTTATTTCTATGTTTTGGGGGAGTTTAATGATTGGTCGCTGGGCTGGCGCTGTCTATGCTTTCGACCTAAAAAGTAAAACACAAACAATTGCGTTAATTGCGGCTCCTTTGGTTGCGTATGTTGTAGTTATGGGGGTAAATATTCTATCCGGAAATAATATGGAAGTGTTATATTTCTATATCATTTGTGTACTTATTCAAATTCTTGCTTTTTTGTACAGTAAGGGAAAACCTGCTCGTTCATTATTAGTTTTTTCGCTATTAGGGGTTGTAGCCATGTTAATAGGGCTCTCAACAGATGGTATTGTTGCTATTTATGCTTTTTTATCAGGTGGTTTGTTTTGCAGTATTATGTGGCCTTCCATTTTCAATCTTTCTATTCTTGGTCTTGGAAAATACACTTCGCAAGGTTCTGCTTTTTTAATTATGATGGTATTGGGTGGTGGAATTATCCCGCCAATACAGGGAAAACTAGCTGATATTATAGGTATACATCAATCATATATTGTTCCGGTTATTTGTTTTTCATACCTGTTGTTGTTTGCGGTAATGGCAAAACGAATATTATTGAAACAGCAGATAGATGTTGATGCGATAGAGGAATCAGCTTAGGCGATTTTTGTAATCTTCGTAGTTAAATCTGCGAAGACATTCATTATAGCCATTTGTATGTGCAAGATATATCGATGGATGCTGAACGCCATTAAATAGGGTTGTTTTTACCATTGTGTAGTGCATCATGTCACACAGAGTTATGCTTTCACCAATTTCTAATTGTTTCGGGAAATAGTAGGGATCTACAAAATCACCGGCCAAACATGTTGTGCCACCTAATCGATATGGTATATAACCGTCTTTTGGCTCTGATGAAGCACCTTCAATGTGGGGACGATAGGGCATTTCGAGTGTGTCGGGCATATGGGCTGCAAACGAAACATCCAATAGTGCGGTTGGTGTGCTTCCGTAGTTTACGATATCTAAAATACGTGTTTTTAGTACGCCTGTTTGCCAGGCAAAAGCACCTCCCGGTTCGAGAATTATAGAGATGTTATGTTTTCGTTTAAATTTTGAAAGAACAGAAATCAGATGTTCTACATCGTATTCTGCATCAGTTATTAAATGTCCGCCACCCATATTAAGCCATGAAATATGCGGAAGAATATGAGCAAATTTGTGCTCAAATGACTCGAGAACTCGTTCGAGCGAGTACGAATTTGACTCACATAGTGCGTGAAAATGAAGTCCCGTTACCCCTTTGGGAAGATTTGGTAATTGTTCTGCAGGTATTCCCAGACGCGAATCCGGTGTGCAGGGATTGTACATGTCAGTTCCTATATCGCTGTAGCCGGGGTTGATGCGGAGTCCAATTGAAACGCCATATTTTTCGCAGATGTGTGTATATGTTTCATATTGCCTAAGCGAGTTGAAACTAATGTGACTACTGTTTTTGGCAATTTCTTCAAATTCGTCGGGAATATATACCGATGCATATGTATGTGCCGATGTTCCCATATATTCCTTGCAGAGTAATACTTCATGTAGTGAACTTGCCGTTGCTCCCTGAATGTATTTTCTGATAATGGGAAACGATTTCCACAGAGCAAAACCTTTGAGTGCTAAAATGATAGAAACATTAGCTTCTTCTTTAACATATACAATACGTTCAAGATTCTGTTGCAACTTTGTTTCTTCCAGAATAAAAGCTGGTGAAGGTATGTCGGGAAATCGGTCTGTCATGATTAGTATGGTAATTCTAAATCAATATTTTCTTCTATCTGCCATGGTAAACCATAGGAACCAATTTTTTCCATAAACGGATCAGGATTTAATTCTTCGACATTAAATACTCCCGGTTTTTTCCATTCGTTTGTGAGCACCATAAGTGCTCCTAACATTGCAGGAACGCCGGTAGTGTACGAAACCCCCTGAGCGCCGGTTTCGTTAAAGGCTTCTTGATGGCTACAATTATTCCAAATAGAGAATGTTTTTTCTTTTCCGTCTTTTATTCCTTTTATCCGACATCCGATAGATGTTTCTCCGGTATAATTTTTACCAAGTGATTCGGGTTTAGGCAAGGTTTCTTTAAGGAATTGCAGTGGCACTATTTCCACTCCTTTATAGAGTATTGGTTCAATGCTTGCCATGCCTATGTTTTGAATAACCCGCAGGTGAGTCAAATACTCATCGCCAAATGTCATCCAGAAGCGTGCTTGTTTTAGTGTTGGAAAGTTTTTTACCAGAGATTCTAATTCTTCATGATACATTAAATATGAATTTCGAACACCAATATTTGGGTATTTCAGTGGTACCATAATTTCGTATGGTTCGGTTTTAACCCAATCGCCGTTTTTCCAAAATTTTCCTTTTTGCGTTATTTCGCGAATATTAATTTCGGGATTGAAGTTTGTTGCAAAAGCTTTCCCGTGGTCGCCACCGTTACAGTCAACAATATCAAGATAGTGAATTTCATCGAAATAATGCTTTGTTGCGTAAGCGGTATATATTTGTGTTTGTCCGGGGTCGAATCCGCAACCGAGAATGGCAGTTAGATTTTTTTCTTTAAATTTATCTGCATATGCCCATTGCCAGCTATATTCAAATTTTGCTTCATTTTTTGGTTCATAATTGGCGGTATCAAGATAATGTACTCCTGCTTCTAAACAAGCATCCATAATGAATAAATCTTGATATGGTAATGCCACGTTTATGACTAAGTCTGGTTTAAATGACTGTAAAAGAGCAAGCAATTCCGGCACATTTTCTGCATCAACTTGTGCAGTTTGAATCGTTCTGTGCGGAATAGATTTTGCAATTTCATCGCATTTTGAACGGGTTCTACTTGCAAGCATAATTTCTGAAAACACTTCGGGTACTTGTGCACATTTGTGTGCTACAACACGTCCGACGCCACCTGCTCCAATAATAATAACTTTTGCCATCTTGTTTTTTTGTAAAAATTTATACTGCTAAGCTACTATTTTTTTCAAATAGATATTCAAAATATGAAAAAAAAATCGAATCGTTCATGTCTCAATTAAATAATGTACTTTTGTATGTAGGTTACTTTATTTTTAGGACGTTGAACATGAAAAAAGTTCTCATACTGGCATATGATTTCCCTCCTTATAATTCTATTGGTGGACAGCGACCATATAGTTGGTTCACGTATTTCAAACAGTTCGGATTGTTTCCGGTTGTGGTAAGCCGTCATTGGGATGAATCGATTACCACTTCGGAAGATTACATAAAACCTTCGACTCGACAAGATGTAAGTGTCGAAGAATATGAACAGGGAATCATATATCGAGTGCCGTATCGTCCCAATGCACGAGATAGATTTTTGGTAAAATATGGACTAGGCACGGGGAAAATTGTTCGTAAAATACTTAGCTTGTGGTATCTGTGTGTTGAGTTTTTCATTCCTTTTTTCGATGCGAAATATGGAATTTACAAAACGGCATTGAATGTGTGCAAACAGGATGAATTTGCGTACATTATAGTTACAGGTGAGCCCTTTGTTTTGTTTAAATATGCTTCAAAAATTTCTCAAAAAACCGGTGTTCCTTGGATAGCGGATTACCGTGACGGCTGGTCAACAAATTATAATTATTCATGGTTTCAACAGAATTTTTTTTCACGAATTGAAGCGTATATAATTCGTTCCTGTTCCTACATAACAACTGTTTCGAAAGAGTTTCAGCATGAATTTTCCAAACTTCACAATAAGCCGGTTTATGTCGTAATGAATGGTTTTGAACCAATTGCCGAAGCAGTAAAACAAGATGCTCAATCTTCCAAACATTTTAGCATTAGTTTTGCCGGCACGTTATATCCGTATCAACAAATTGAGATGTGTGCTGATGCATTGCGATTGTGCAATGCGAATGATTTGGCACATATGACGTTGCAATGGATTGGGCTGAGTTTTTATCCTGAACAAAAAAAGAGAATTTGTGACGTTTTTTCCGGTATACCGGTTCAACATACTTTTACAGAACGAATTTCTCAAACAGAAGTCATTGCATTGCTCCAACAGTCATCACTTTTGCTCTTGCCGGCTTCGGAAACAAAAAATCAGGTTTATGCAAAACTGTTTGATTATCTTCAGGTAAAACGAAAAATTTTTTTGTTTCCTTCTGATGGAGGTTCGTTACAAGAAATAATTGAAAAGACTCAGTCTGGTTTATATTTTGAAAACTACAGAGATTTACATACCGGACTGATGACTGTCTATCATGAGTGGAAACAGAATGGTTTTGTTCGCTGCGAGACACATAATATTGCACAGTATTCGCGCGAAAAACAAGCGGAAAAATTTGTGCAGATACTTTTACACAAGAATAAGTAAATCTCAAATAATTGTGTATTTTTACCATTAAAATCGGAATAATTGGTTTCTATGAATAAAAAAATAAATTTTGCAGTTGTTGGTCTCGGACATATTGGGAAGCGACATGCAGCTATGATTACAGAAAATCCGAATGCGGAACTTGTTGCTTATTGTGATATTAAACCACAAAAAGAACTGAATGTAGCGGAGTCTGATGTGCCCTTTTTTTCCTCAATAGAGGAGATGTTAACCTCAAAAATTGAAATTGATGTGGTAAACATTTGTACACCAAACGGATTACATGCAGAACAATCTATTTATGTGCTTGAGCATAATTGCCATGTGGTGTGCGAAAAACCAATGGCCTTGTCAAAAGCAGATGCTGAAAAAATGATATATAAATCTCTGGAAAAATCTCGTCATATTTTTGGGGTCATGCAAAACAGATATTCTCCACCTTCGGTATGGCTTAAAGAGGTTATTACTCAAAATATTCTTGGAAATGTTTTTATGGTTCAGTTAAATTGTTTTTGGAACAGAGATGAGCGATATTATGTAAAGGACACTTGGCATGGTGACGGGAAACTCGACGGGGGAACATTATTCACTCAGTTCTCTCACTTTATTGATATTATGTATTGGTTGTTTGGCGATATTGCCAACATAAATGCTCATTTTAATGATTTTACGCATTCAGATTTAACCGATTTTGAAGATAGTGGTTTTGTGCATTTCGATTTTGTAAACGGAGGCATGGGGAGTCTTAATTATTCTACTGCTGTTTGGGATACAAATTTGGAAAGCAGTATTACCATTATCGGTGAAAATGGCACAATAAAAGTTGCAGGCCAATATATGAATGAAGTTGTGTATTGCAATATTAAAGATTATCAAATGCCTACGTTGGCACCTTGTAATCCGCCAAATGATTATGGTCAGTATAAAGGTTCTGCGGCTAATCATCATTTTGTAATTCAAAATGTGGTTGATACTTTGCTGCAGAAATCTACTATTACCACCAATGCTATGGAAGGGCTTAAAATTGTTGATATTATAGAGCGGATTTATGCGGATAAGAATGCTCGTTAAAACTATAAAAATGTATGTATTTTAAGTTGACAGGCATAGACATAATAATTACTGTAATTGCACTCATAGTTGTATTTGTATATGCCAATAATGTTCAGCAAAAGTATATTTCTCGCTATTCTCATTTCAAGTATCTTAAATTAGGATTATTTGCCCGAATATTTGCGGGCATGTTTTTCACCTACATCTATTTGGTATTTTATGGAGGAGGAGATACGGTGTATTATTTTTCCGGTGCAGGGTCTATTGCAAAAGTTGCATTAAAGGATTTTACTGGGTTTATCCGATTACTTTTTGGAGAACAAACCGCGGAATTATATTCCTTGTTTGATTGGAAAACCGGATATCCTACATATTATCGTGACCCAAATGCATATTCCGTGTGTCGTTTCATGGTGCCGTTTTATATTATGGGGTTTGGCTCATATTGGGCAACTACCGTCATTATGAATGCTGTATTGTTTATTCCTATTTGGAAATTTTACACTATGATGTGTTCTATATACCCTCGTATTCAGAAAGAAATGGCTATTTCTTTATTATTTTTTCCTTCTTTAGTTTTTTGGAGCTCGGGAATTTTAAAAGATGTGTGGTGTTTGGTTGCTTTGTTGGTTTTGTATCGGCATGTATGGCTTATTGTGGTTAAAAAACGAAAAAAACTCAAATCAATTTTCATACTTATTTTTTGGACATATATTCTGATATCTATTAGACCTTTCATGTATTATACAGCTTTTGTCACCATTCTACTCTGGCTCGGATTGAGGGTAGTTCGCAATATTGAAAGTGTGGTGTTTCGGACAATTGTATTTCCGGTGATTATGATTTTTGGTGCGTTAATTATTATTTTTACTATCACTCGATTGGGGAGTGTGGCTGAAGGTAAATATGCAACCGTGGATTCTATGATGGAACATGCGGTTATTATTCAAGACGATTTATCACGTGAGGCATATGGAGAAAATTCTTTTGATATTGGGGATTTTGATGCAAGTGCGTCAAGTATGCTTTCGAAGGCTCCGGTTGCAATTGTTGCTGGGTTGTTTCGGCCTTTTTTTTGGGAGGCAGGGAGTATTCTTATGATATTTACCGGTTTGGAGAGTTTGTTTTTTATGAGCTTGTTTCTATATTTAATTGTCAAATCGGGTGGATTGAAATTTTTTACGACCGTCTATCAAGACCCAATGCTTATGTCCTTTTTTGTGTTTTCAATTATGTTTGCATTTTTTGTGGGTCTTACAACTGCTAATTTTGGTGCCTTAGTGCGTTACAAAATCGCATTATTACCCTTCTTTAATATTGTGCTGTTTCGTATGAAGTATGTTTTGAATACGAAATAATGTTATGAATTTGATAGATGTTGAAAATGTTTGTATACTAAGTATATATCTTGTCGAATTTTATAATCTTTGATATATGAAATATGAGCTTGTTCTATGACCGATGTATGGTTCTTCCAACTATAATTCATTCCGGGATACAAGACAGATTTTTTGATTTTTGGCAATTGATTATCCTGTTGATTTTCTAGAAATATTGGTGAATAACCAATCCATGTTTTTGTTCCAAACAATACCTGCACGCAATTTTTTAACGCATTCCATGGTTTGGACATAAACCATGTCCAAATAAAGCTTGTGCAGAGTAATAAAAAGCTGCATGAGATATCAAATAGTCGTTTTTTCTTTTTATTCAATCCTTTAGCAATTGAATTAAACTCTATAATGTATAATTCTCCGGCAGTGTTTGAAGAATTACTTCCAATAACTGAAAATGATTCGGGGGGCGCTATTTTAAAGTCAACTTGTAAATCGGTAAAACGAAGCATGTTTTTAATGATTTGTGCTGCACCTACGTCTTGCAGACAAAAAATTATTTCATTTATATTATACATCCGTACAATTTCTTGTAATTGATCTATCGTGCCAATATATTTTTCTGATTGAATACTGCGGTCTAAACTAATAAATCCAACAATAGTATTATGATGTCCTGTTTCGTGCAAGAAGGTATAGACCCGTTTGGTTTCTTTTTCATTTCCAACTAACACAATGTGCTTGTTTTCTTTGATAAGTATGCCCAAATTAGAAATTCCTAATACATGAAAAATTCCACGTAGAGTGATAAGTGTAATCATGTTCCATGCAAAGCCTAAAAGTAGCAAAAGTCTTGAGTAGCGAAGGCTTTCGGGGAAAAGGGAATATATTATAAGAACAGATAAAAATCCAAAGCTTATGCCTTTTATGAGATTATTTAACTTAACCGGGCGTTCGTATCCTGCAGAAAAATAAATAGCAATCAGATAGAGTCCGGTAAAAACTGGTGCTATGTGATTGAAAAACTCTCGCGGGTAATAATATTCATTTCCAAAATGATAGGATGCCCACCAGGTTGCTAATATATAAAAACCACTCATGATAATTCCCACATCCAATATCGGAAAAATGATTTTTTTAACAACTCTCGAAACTAATGCAAACAAAGCACGAATCCATATTGCAGTGTGAATAATAAACCAGTATAAACTGTATTTTTTCATATGGAGCTGTTTCCGTGCAAATATTTCCATTGCTTTATAGAACACCATAACATATTTGAAACTGGCCTTTTTGGTGCTTTCTCCTTTGTAGTGAATAATAGTTGTGTGTGGAAAGTAGTAGTTTTTATGTCCGGCTTGGCTAATGCGATACGATAAATCAATATCTTCACCGTACATAAAATATTCTTCGTCAAGTAATCCAATCTTATCAAGGACGGATGTTCGTAAAAACATACAGGCACCTGATAAAATATCGATTTCATGTGTTGATTCTTCATTAAGATGCCCGAGATAGTAATAGTTGAATCGTTTGGAATGTGGAAACAGCTTATGAAATCCAAACATTTTATAAAATGAAACCTTTAAGGTTGGCAGTCCGCGTTTCGATTCCGGAAGATATTTGCCTTTTCCGTCAATCATTTTTACACCAACACCACCACTGTCGTGAGTTTCGTCCATAAATGTAAGCACCTTTTCGAAGGTATCTTCTTCAACTACTGTATCGGGGTTGAGTAAGACCACATATTCGCCTTGCGATTGCCGAATTGCCTGATTGTTTGCTTTTGCAAAACCAAGGTTTTCTTTGTTTGCAATAAGAATAACGTCTGGAAATTTTTCTTGAATCATTCTGCATGAGCCGTCAACCGAATTGTTGTCAACAACAAAGACTTCTCCGTCAATGTGTCGTAGAGCTATTTGAACAGAGTATAAACACTGTTCGAGAATATATTTTACATTATAATTGACAATTATGACAGAAAGTTTCATACACATGAACGTCTTAGACAGCAGATTTTTTATTTGAAATATTTAAGGGTATATTTTGAATGGAATAATTGTTTTGTAATAAATAATCAATTGTTTTTGGTAATGCATACATGCAATTTTTAAATGCTTTTTGAGAATCATGAAATACGATAATTGAGCCGTTTTGCACGTAATTTTTTACATTTTCAAAGCAGTTTAAACCTGTCAGGCTTTTATCATAGTCTTTTGAGATGACATCCCACATGATGATATCGTACTTTTGTATTAATTGTTTTGATTGTTTAAACCGTATTTTTCCATGTGGAGGTCTAAATAAATGTGTATTTATGTGCCGAGCTCCTTTATGTACATTTTCAATATATTCATTGTTTGTACATTTCCAACTGTTGAGATGATTGTATGTGTGTGAACCCACTGTATGCCCTTTTTCTTGTAAGTGTGCATATAAATCAGGATGTCGGTTTATGTTTTCACCTACACAGAAAAAAGTGCCGGTAATATTATATGAATTTAAACAGTCAATTACTTTTTCGGTATAGTATGGCACTGGACCATCGTCAAAGGTAATATAGACAGTTTTTTCCTCCTGTGGTAATCGCCATATTAGATTTGGCAGCATTTTTTCAATTACCAAGGGAGGTTGAGGTTTGTTTATATTTAAAATAGGTTGTCTCAAATCGCCACGTATTTAATTCCTCAAATATACTTTCATTTTGTTATACCAATATGCGATATTCATATTTTTTTTCGATAATGAGCGAGTCCATTGATTTTTGTGTATAAAAACACGAGGGTCTGAAATCGTTATTTGTTCGGTAAAATCATATATATGTTCTATGCAAAGTGTTGTAGACTCAGCCAATGAATATGCTATGCCGGGTTTGTCATATTCGAGAGCAGTTTCAAATAGTTGAATAGATAATTGTAGTGTTTGTTCAATTTCTGCAATATTATTTTTTTGATCTTTTTTGTGTAAACTTATATAATAGAGTAAATATTCTTGGATGGTGGAACTTATTTTAGAAAATAAAGAAAATGCACGAGTTGAATCTTGTATGAAGAGTGAGGCATGAGCTACAGAATATGATAATTCAGGATATTCTTCTGTAGGAAAATAGTGTAATTGAGTGGAAAGGACATTTCGTACTGAATCGAAGCGTTTTTCGTAAAGTAAATTACGGCTAAGGTTAATTAATATGGAAAGATACTCATTCGGACTTTTTGTATTTTCTGTAAGGGGTTTTGTTACATATTCTGTGTATACAAAATCTACATCAAGAAGTTGAGGTGTGTGCTTTTTGATGGGAAATAATTGCAAATAAACTCCTTTCGAAATGCATCGACTATCTAAATTAAAGTATGCTGAAGGATTCATTTCATGTGAGAAACAGACTGGATGTTCCCAATTGTTATGTGTGATAATATCGAGAAAAACGAGTTGGTTTTTGGTGATTATGGAATCTACAAACTGTCCGGCATCGTTTTGTTTTATGAGTGAAAAACACACAGTGTGTGTAAAATTAATCGGGCGTGAATATGCGTATGTCTCAGATGAAACATTCTGTGCAGGCAGGCACACTAGGGGTGAAGGAATAAAATCGATATATGTGTGTTCTGATACTTTGGCTTTATATTCTAAATTGTCAGAAGAAAGAATTTGTAAAATATCCTGTGCCGGATAATATTGTTTGGATGGGGCGGAATGAGTTAGTACAAATATTTCATCATTTACTCCGTAAGTATATTTTTTTGCCGGAACGCTGAGAATGAGCGGGTTTTTCTGTGATGAACGTAATTCGGAAATATATCGTGGATTATCTAAATAATTCCAATTAATTAATTGAACATCTTTCCGGTTTTGTCCGACTGTTTGCAGGTATTGAGCAGTCTCAAAAAGTTGATTGTCCTTTAGGAACATAATTGCATTAGCCGGAGATGTGTGTAGTAATTTTTGTGCTGAAGTATAGGGAGAATTATTAGCTTTTGTGTGGTCATCGTAGTTTTGGGCATAGAGGATAATCGGACTGCATAATCCGCATGTAATTGCAATGTATGTTCGTTTTTTTTTAGCAATATCTTTTCCTAATTCAAATATTGCAAGAATTCCAAAACCAATAAAAAATGAATATGCAAGATATGAATTCAGATAAAGATTATCTATTTCGTAAGTAATTGTTGGGGCAATATTCATTATCAATACTTTAATAATGCCGGTGCACATGAAAAGTATTGCAAATAGAGTGAAAAATATACGATGTTTTTTAAACACATATCCGGCACCGAGAAGACCCAATAATAATGGAAGTAAAAAATAGGTGTTGTGCCCCGAATCATGTTTATATTTCTGAGGTAATGAATCTTGCGGTTTAAGACGAATGTTGTCAATGAGTGAAATGCCCGATATCCAATTTCCTTTGTGCGGTTCGCCGTTGCCTACATAATTATTTTGTTTTCCTGTAAAATTCCACATAACATAGCGAAAGTACATATGGCTGAGTTGATATGACCAAAAAAATCGTACATGTTGCCACAATGTTGGTTTGTTATAGCTTATTCCCTCGTGATATACAGATAGCGTGTTTTCCCCTTTGCGTAGAGCGCCAAATTTTATATATATCGGCTCGTGTTCTTTCTGTGTACTCCATAAACGGGGAAAGTACGATTTAAAGTTTGAATTATATTTTGGTTTGGTGAGTGGTTTTGTGTATACATAACCAGTATCTGTTGCAATAATTTTTTTCTCTTGAGAAAATTCTGTTATGGGAGCATTGAAATAGGTTCCATACAGTAATGGAGCTTTTGATGAAGAACTGAGGTATTGTGCATAATCCCATGCATTATCAGGCGTTTCTCCGTAATTGAAAACAGTTTGTTCGGATCGAATGATAATATATGCATATGGTAATTGCCCGATGAAGAGCATTGTTATAAGTATGAAAATAAGGTGCGATGCTTTGTGCTTCTTGAATGTACGAGTCATTGTATAGATGAGTGTTCCAAAAATGAGAACATACAAAATCATCATGCCTGCATTAATGGGTAGAGACAAGTATTTGTTGGCAGCAATGTCAATGTTGGCAGCGAGAAATGGTAATATCCGAAAAAATATACCCCATATTCCTATTGAAATGCCAATGCCATATCCAAAACCAATAAGTGAATTGTTGAATGAGGGTGGATGTTTTGCCGAATAAAATACCGTATAAAGAGCCGGAATTATGAGCAATATGTATGGCTCAATGCTGATGCCGAGACTTAGTATAAATACAGCTAAAATTACAAATCGATTGCTTTGCTTTCTGTGGCGAGAGTTGTACCACCTGATTGTTATCCAGCATAATAAGGCAACAAATAATGTTGAGAGGGCATCGATTCCGGGAGTGCGGGCACTATTCCAAAAACTGGTAGAAAAAAGAAGTGATGTTGCTGAGATTATACCAACCGCATGAAGTAAAATATGATTGTGAACGTTACGAATGCCTTGAGTATTAAACAGAATTTGTTTTGCAATAGAAACAACCGAAAAATACAGTAACATAATTGTTGTAGAAGCAGCTATTATGGATAATGCACGCATGGCGGTTAGAAATGATTCCGGTTCTGAAAATAAGGCACACAATCTACCTAAAAAAATATATAATGGATTGCCCGGTGCATCGCTTATTCCTAAAGTATATGCTGCGGTAAATGTGTCTGCATTGAATTGATGGGTTATGAGAATATCAGAATACATATATACGCAGCATGCTAAAATCCATAGGAGAAATCCGATGCCGTTTCGTATGTATATATTTCTTTGAGTATCCAAAATTTTCTTATTCTCTTGTAAAACAAATACAAAAATATGAATTCAAGATGTTGAAAGACCATATTTTTTGTATTTTTACATAAAAATATAATTAAACGTATAATTATGACTGCTAACTATTTTAAAACCTATCCGGATAAAGACGGATTTTATAAAGAATATGGAGGAGCATTTATTCCTCCTGTATTAGAAAAAGAAATGAAAAAAATCGCTGATGCGTATTTTACCATTAGCAAGTCGCATAATTTTATTACTGAATTACGCAGTATTCGTAAGCATTATCAGGGTCGACCTACTCCGGTGTATTATTGCAACAGATTGTCCGAAAAATATCAAGGACGTATTTATTTAAAACGAGAAGACTTAAATCATTCGGGGGCTCATAAGCTTAATCATTGTATGGGTGAGGCATTGTTGGCTAAGTATTTAGGAAAGAAAAAATTGATTGCTGAAACCGGTGCCGGACAACATGGTGTTGCATTGGCTACCGCTGCTGCATATTTTGGTTTAGAATGTGAAATTCACATGGGTGAAGTTGACATTAAAAAAGAACATCCTAATGTGGTACGAATGAAAATTTTGGGTGCGACTGTTGTACCTGTTTCACATGGTTTAAAAACTTTAAAAGAAGCTGTAGATTCAGCTTTTCAGGCATATTTGCAAGATTCTGAAAACAGTATTTATTGTATTGGTTCTGTTGTTGGTCCACATCCGTTTCCAATGATGGTGCGCGATTTTCAGCGTGTAGTGGGGATAGAAGCTCGCGAACAGTTTCTTGATATGACCGGAGAATTGCCTGATAGCGTTGTTGCATGTGTTGGCGGAGGAAGTAATGCTATGGGTATCTTTTCTGCCTTTTTAGATGATGAAGAATGTAATTTGTATGGAATTGAACCTTTAGGGCGTTCTCAGAAAATTGGCGATCATGCGGCAACAATGACTTACGGAAAACCCGGGACCATCCATGGTTTTAAATGTTATTTATTGCAAGATGAAAAGGGTGACCCAGCACCGGTTTATTCTGTAGCAAGTGGTCTCGATTATCCGGGAGTTGGTCCGGAGCATAGCATGTTGCGTGATTTAAAACGCGTGAATTATGATGTGATTTCTGATGAAGAGTGTATCGATGCATTTTACGAATTAAGTCGTCTCGAAGGAATTATTCCTGCTCTCGAAAGTGCTCATGCTGTAGCATATGCACTGAAATTAGCACAAAAAAATCCTCAAAAATCTATCTTGGTAAACTTGAGTGGTCGTGGCGATAAAGACTTGGATTTTGTGGTTGATAATTATGGGTTACCAAAATAATTTTTATTCATATGTTATGCGTGCACGAAAACTACTTTTTTTTGTGTTTCTGAAGCGAAAGCTTCAAAGAAGATGAGAATAACGCAGTATTTGAAATTTTGGGCAGAAATTATGTAATGTTTTATATGTTTCGGAGTACTAAACTACGAAATAAGTACAATTTAAAATAAATAACAATGAAAAATATATATAGTTTATTCATAATAATAGGTATGGTATTTGTCTCTTGTTCGCAAGGAAATAAGGCAGATACAAGTGATAAGCAGGCGGTTGAAAAAAACACAGAATACAACCAAAAATTAACAACAATTTCAGATTCCAGTTATATACAATGGAGAGCGGCTCATTTAGGTGGTGTACAACAACGTTGGGGAAAAGTGTTTTTACACGAAGCAGAAGTGCTTTTAGAAGAGGGTAAAATCACGAATGCTCAGGTATCAATTGATTTGGCTACGCTGGAAGTGAATAGTTTTGGAGACGATACTGCTACCGCAGCAGAGTTACGCGGACATTTGTTAAGCAAAGATTTTTTTACGGTATCTTCATTTCCCTATGCTGAGTTTGAAATGACTGCTATAGCACCTCATTCGGGAGAGTATAATTCAAAAGTTTCCGGTAATTTACGCATTATGGATAGTACCAAAAATATTACCTTTTTGGCAAATGTATTTGTAGCTGATAGTTCGGTGAGTATTGCATCAGAAGATTTTTCGGTAGACCGACGAAAGTGGGGGCTTAACTACAACACCGAAGGAACCAAGGGCGTT
>JAQICB010000120.1 GCA_027858745.1 Bacteroidales bacterium | reverse complement strand
ATACTCGCATATTCCCAACATGAACTTTGTGTCGGCATTGCTTTATCACGAACAAGTAATGTATATTCTCCGGCATTTAAATAACTCACATCATAATCCAAGCTATTTATTCCATCTGTGGGACCATCAACTTCATTTCCGCCGGTATGCGTTCCCTCGTACCAAGTGAAATCAAAATCGCTCGTATTTGCTTGATTTAAAGATGGTGACAAGGTGGTGGTTTCCCCGGTACATAAATATAAATCCGTGTCCGTGGATTCAATGGTGAAGGCATCCGGTGAAATACATGGGCAGTCCTGTATTAATGTTACCGGTATTCTATCACAAAAATGAGGTGTCGAATGAAAATATATATTTGCAAAAGGTGATTCCAAAGTATTATGACTACTATATTTAAAATTAGAAGTTACATGCAAAATATCTCCAGTAGCATCATCAAGATATGAATACGTTCCGGAAGCTCCTTCTAATACCGGAGAGAATTTTTGAATAAACCCAATCCAATAATACTCACCGCCAGAAGATCCGGGTAAAGTAATATCAACCGGCATTGTCACGATTGTACCCGTGCCATCTCCTGTCAAAGAAGCAACCGGACTACTATATAATAAATTATCAGTATCAGGAGCGACACCACCGCTACCAGAAAGTTCTTGACCATATACACCAATTTGATAATTACCCGTTTCAACACCGGAATATGTTTTAATAATAAAAGACAAACTATCAATAACAAGATCATTAAATACTTGAATTTGAATATGACCAGCCTCACCAGTCTGAGCCGTAAGATTTGTGGTAATTGGCTTTACCATACCCGCTACATTACCTGCTTCTTGAACATAGACTGTATAATTTGTCCCATCATTATCCGTGACTCCTGCCGAAGGAAACACCGCATCTTCAGTTTTATAACTCGTGCCAAGAAGAGTTCCTCCAATAGCAGAGCTATAATAATTATATGTTCCATCACCATTTACATGAACTGCAAAATCAGGGGGGCAAAAAGTTTGCCCCGAAGGAACAGTAAAATCGGGCGTATAAGCCGAAATGGTCACTTCTCCTTCTGCCGGATCCATACCACAGGGGGAACTCCCGCCATCGTAGGTAATAACTACTTTATACGTTGTGCCTGAAGTAGATGCATCAGTTGCGGTATAGGTTGCACCGGTTGCACCGGAAATTAACACACCATCTTTATACCATTCAAAAATGTAATTATTATTATAATTATCAAATCCGGGATCAATAACATACGAAAAAGGTACACATGTAGAAAAATCTTCGGGCAGGGTTACCACAGGAATAGGATCCGGTGGTTGACATACCGGATTCATTTTAACAGCATAGGGTTGATGAATTGTATTCCCAATACCAAGTTGACCAACACTATTATCACCCCACGTCCAAATACTATTATCAGATTTCGTAATAAATCCCCAGGTATCACCATCAGAAATATTTGAAACATTTTCTATCGGCGTATTTGCCGCAATTTTTATATATACCGGTGTCGGGCTACCAGTAGTTGTACCATCACCTAAATTACCACCGGATAACGCGGTTGCTCCATTATTTCCCCAGGCAACTGCTCTATTATCTAATGTTACCGCCATTTCAAATCCTTGTCCCGCAGAAATCGCTTTTGCTTTCAAAAAAGCACCTCCTGTTTCTCCACCTAAAACTTGCATTGCATAATGGGCTGCATATTCACCTGTACCCGTTTGCTGTCCCCAAGCAGCGTGTCCCCAAGACCAGACATAATTATCTTCATCAATAGCCATACAAGTAACATCACCAGCAGAAATTGAAATAATATTATCTAAAATAGAACCATCTACTTCATGAACAACCGGAACTGCATACGTATTATTTGCAGCATCACGTCCTAATTTTGAGTTTTCCGTACTACCCCATGAGTAAACAGTTCCAATACCATCACCATCCGGATCCACTAAAGCATATCCATTCGCATCACCCGCCTCAACCATTATGACATTTTCTAATGGCTGCCCATTTGGTGTTTTCACATACACAGGCGTCGTACGAGTAGTTGTTGTTCCATCACCTAATTGCCCTACATCATTCTGTCCCCATGCAAGAAGCCGACCATTTTCAAGAATTGCATAATTCTCATCATTACCACCCGAAATATATTGTACCCCATCCAAATAGCCGTCATTATCAGTATCAGTACCTTCACCAACTTCGACCTGAACAGGAGTAGTCACCACAGCTGCAGTAACCGTTGAGTTACCAACTTGCGATGTGCCATTATTACCCCATCCCCACACCGTTCCATCACAACCCATAGCAATAAAGTGAGCACCCGAACCGGCATCAACCTGTTTAATTGGCAAAGCAGCAGCAGGCATATTAACCTCTTGGGGAGCTGTTAAATAATCAGCTGTTGTATTTCCAGTACCTAAACCACCATACACCTTTGAACCAGCTGGGCCCATTAAATTAACACCCCAAGTATAAACTGCTCCATCTGAACAAATCATAGTTGACACACTATTTCCTCCGGAAATTGTTAAATCCTGAGCAGGTGCAATAAATACACTTACATATAATAGACACATGCCTACTATAATTTTTCGAAAAAATTCTAAAAATTTCATGACGGTAGTTTTTTTATTATTACTCTCTCTTGCTTCTCAAAAAAAAACAGACCTTTCCTACCTACACATTATCAAAAAACAAAATCTGTTTAGTATTTTTACCCTCTTTTATAATAGTATGACTTATTTTATGCATAAAAAGTTGCATTTTTGTCATACTAAATAATATCATATATCATTTATTTTAAAATATTTACACTCCATGCCTGAACAAACAGTACTTTTCACAATAAGTGGTATTTGTTTTTTTATTGGAATTTTTTTTTGGATCTGGATTTCAAAATTGCTCAAAAAGAAAAATCTCAGTAAAAAAATAAAAAGAGGTATACAATTAGAAGAAAAAGCGGCTCAGCTTCTTATAAAAAAAGGGTACACCATCCTTTCTCATCATCAAAAAATCTCATATACAGCACAATACAACAGAACTCAAATTCCTATAAAACTTGAGACAGATTACATTGTTGCAAAAAAAGGAAAAACATTTTTGGTGGAAGTTAAATCAGGAGAACATACGGCACATATACTATACGCAGCAACTCGAAGGCAAATTTTAGAATACTATTGTGCAAGTTCGTACGATGGTTATTTACTCGTAAATATGTATACACAAACGGTAAATACAATTCACTTTCCATTTAAACAGAGAAATAGAAATAAATTCGGACTGATAATACTTTTGTTTTCGATAATAGTTTATATGCTCGCATTTAGCTCCGAACCATATAAAACATACGGCATTTTATTAATAGGATTTGCCCTATTCATAACCGGTATACAAAAAGTCTTTAATGCTTAAAAAAGTATCTTTTTATCACATCATAAAAAAAGATAGTAAGAATAATAGCATATACCGGTATTGCCACAATTAAGAATAACATATCATTTAAAATAAATAACGATTCCATACTCTCAAATTCATTAGTTATATATGTATAACAATAGACTGAATTTTAACCCTACACTAACGAAAATAATAGTATTTTTACCACAGAAATTTTATATGTATGAATTATTCTGAAACAGTTACCTTTTTATACGAACAATTACCGGTGTATCAAAAAACAGGACAGGTAGCATACAAAGATTCTTTAGATAATATTATCGAATTATGCTCATTGTTGGGTAATCCTCATACCAAGATTAAAACAATACACATTGGGGGAACAAATGGCAAGGGTTCGGTATCACACATGTGTGCATCTATATTACAAGAAGCCGGGTACAAAACCGGACTGTACACCTCGCCACATTTTATTGATTTTAGAGAACGTATACAAATAAACGGTTCATATATTGAAAAAAATGAGATAACACAGTTTGTGGAAAGACATCATTCCATAATACAAGAAATACAACCTTCTTTTTTTGAAATAAGCCTTGCACTTGCCTTCGATTACTTTGCCCGTCAAAACGTTGACATTGCAGTCATTGAAGTTGGCTTGGGCGGACGACTCGACTCAACAAACATTATTACCCCACTCGTTGCATGCATTACAAATATTGGACTCGACCACACACACATTCTCGGAAACACAAAAGCACAAATTGCCGGAGAAAAAGCGGGTATAATAAAACCGAGCATACCTATTATTATTGGTGAATCGAATGAAGAAACAGATTTTGTTTTTAGAGAAAAGGCAAAGGAGTGCTCAAGCACAATTACTTTTGCAAACACCATTTTTTCAATTCAATCTGACAGTGAAAATGAATGGTTTACCCAATTTAATATTCTACAAAACAACAAAATAATAGCCGAAAAAATATTAAGCGACCTAAGCGGATTATATCAGAAAAAAAATATTTGCACAGCAATTGCTATTATTAACGAAATACGCACACAAGGATTTCATATAAGCCAACAAGACATTCGCTCCGGTTTTCGAAAAGTTATTCAGAATACCCATTTACAAGGGAGATGGCATATAATTTCCGAAAAACCATTGATTGTCTGCGATATCGCTCATAATCATGCCGGGACACAGGAAACCATGAAGCAAGTTAACAGTCTAAAAAACAAAGACATACACATTGTGTGGGGAATGGTGCAAGATAAAGATATTGAAACAATTATTCCCCTACTCCCCCACCATGCACAATACTATTTGTGTAAACCTAATATTGAAAGAGGTATGCCAACAGAAGAATTAAAACAGTATTTTGCTCAACTAAAATACAGTACTCACACATCTGTGGTAGATGCGTATACGTCGGCATATCAAAACATTGACACTGAGAGCATATTATATATAGGAGGCAGCACATTTGTTGTTGCAGAATTTTTATCTCAAAAAACATAAAATTTGTTTGGAGCGAATCAAAAAAAAGGTATCTTTGCATCGCATTTAGAAAAATGTAAAGGGCGATTAGCTCAGTTGGTTCAGAGCATCTGGTTTACACCCAGAGGGTCGGGGGTTCGACTCCCTCATCGCCCACCAAAGAGGACAAATTGATTTTTTTATCATTTTGTCCTTTTTTTATTCCTTGTAATCCCCCATTAACACTAGCTATTTCGTACATAAAACCATTAATAGTTTGAGTTCGACATTTGTTTCCATCATATGAGAACTTTTCCGGAAAAACATACTGAATCATTGCGTTTTTCTGTTCAACACTACTCATTGCATAAATCTTCGCCATATCAGACACAGACTGTATTGCATCTGATATTTTCTTCTTTGAAATCTTTTTTTTATTGGCTAAATTCGAGAGTTCGACTTTTGTTTCTGATTGTTCTTTCTTATATCGCAAAATCATAATAGAATATGTTTCTAAATCAATTTTACCATCTGCTAAAAGATCGTTTGTATTTTCTATTCTTTTTTTAATTTTGGTAAGTGATTCCTCAACTAATTTATATCTATTTTCAGTTTCTTTAAATGTTGCATTATACTTTTCCTGTAACACCTCTTTGTATAATCGTTTAAGGTCATCACTTAGCTCAAATTCTTTCAAGATCTTATCTATAATACTATTTACTTCATCTGCTCTGAATCGTTCTTTTCGACATGAATTACAGTGGTAATAATAATGCTTCTTACCTGTTTTACTTCTTGAAGCACTTCCCGTTATATGGTGACCACATTTTGAACATACTAAAACGCCACGTAAAGGCAATTCCGCCTTCTTACTTGTTGTATTAGGTTTATTGTTTTCTATTTGCTTACCTGATATAATATTTTGAACTTTTTCAAAAGTAAGCATATCAATAAGTGGCTTGTGTAAGCCTTTTGTAAAAAAACCTTCTTCATCCTCATATTCTGGCACCCAAATAAGTCCAGCATACACTTGCATTCTCAATAATTTTGAAAGAGCAGTCTTAGATAGATTACACCCCATATGGTTTATATCTAATTGAACTTGACGTTGAGTCTTACCATTTGCTATCGAGTTAAAGGCATATTTAACATACATAGCATTCTCATTTGGTACTATAATTGGTCTCTTCTTTTCATCTTTTTCATTGGCATAGCCAAAAGGTGCTCTATTTAACCATCTCCCCTCTTTCCTAGCACCTCTAATACCTCCTCTTACTTTTAAAGAACGCCTATCATTATCAATCTCAGGTATTGCAAGGTAAAATGCCAACATAGCTTTATTCTCAGGAATACTAATATCAATTGGTTGTTCAATAGCTTGAACTATGACTTTTTTCGCCTTTAACCTTGCTATCATTGCATAAGATTCTGTCGTATTTCGCGAAAACCTATCCCAGGTTGTAAATAGTAATTGATCTACTTTTAATTTTCTTGAAGAAATATCTTTAAGTAACTTTTGAAATTCTGGCCTTTTAAATGTTTTAGCAGAATAATCTTCGCGTACAACTCGCACTATATGCAAGCTATGCTTGTTGCAATACATACGCAACGCGTCTTCTTGCACATCTAAAGAATACCCTTTTGCTTGCTCATCACTCGATACACGAGCCATAATTATTACATTCTTCATTACATCTTTTTTTTAGTATTGCTTATAAGATACTGATATTGTATTTCTGCTACTTGACTCAAAAAATCATATATAAACTCAACTTCTTGTTCTGTATACTTATTTCCTTTTTGTTCTAAAATATTTTTACATTTTTTTAGTGTTATCATCTTTGCACATAATGCAATAAATTGTCAATTCCTTTGAGAATTTATCTTGTGCTTACTTGAGTCGATTCCTACGAGTCTTAATTAATTATCTTTTTATTTCTAATATATACATGTTTATCATTCCTCTGTTTTAGAATAACTTCAGAATATTGATTTAAACTTAATAGCTTTTTTAGCTCTTTAACTTGTGAATTAATTATATCATTATCAGTTGTCACTTCAATAGTATATTCATCTGTCTGTTTATGTTTCGGTCTAATCACAATTTCTTTAAAATCTCCGTGTCTTAATGCCTCAATTATCTTTCTTTCTTTTAAGTTAAGAAAGCCCCATAAATAAAGATTTTCATCATTCTTTGGATCTTGAAGAAATTCTTCAATTATGGGTAAAACAGGGATTTTTAAATTTGGTCTTCGTTCAATAAATTCAGCTATTTCCTTGTTATTCTGCACCTCTTCTAATGATGTAGAAAGTGGTAGTATATTATCACCATCTAAAACAACTATTATATATGGAGCTTCTGAAAATAAAAGCACCCTTGTAACAAGAGTTGATATAATATAAGTGTACGTTTTATTCACATCATCTAATAACTGATATTCATCAAAACAAGCCTCTAGTATATGAACTGCTTCTTTTTTTTCTTTTTCATTCATGTTAGGATTCTGATAATTCACCATTTCAGTTATTTCGTTTCTTTCAAAAGAATCGTAGATAGATTTAAAAAGTGTTTCTTTTACAATCCTAATATTTTCAAGAGACACACCAAAATCCCTTAACACCTTTATAATTTTTATCCATACATAATCATATATATTAAGCCTTACCCATGCTTGGTCTTCGCCTCTACCAATTGCTGTATTTTGAAATACTCCTGATTTTTTCCAACTATTATACACTCTTGCTGATACTCCGGCTTGAGATAATGTTAATTTCTGTTCTAAAACATTTGGATATACAGATTCTATTGTATCCATTAAATCTAGAGTTAATTTAAATTGTTTTAATGTTTGCTCAAAACTCATATATTACCTTTATGTATTATTTTTTTGCTTTTGACTTACAAATGTACTATATTTGAATCAAAAAAGCAAATATTAACTATTTTTAAATGAAAACTAAACATAAAAAAAGAAATACAGTTGATAAAAACTATCATCCTTCTCCAATTCCAAAAAGAAAATGTAAATGTGGATGTAACCACGAGTTTCAACCTAGGAGAAAAGATCAGGTGTACCTGAATAAACAACATGCTGATTTCGCATATAACAACAATGTGCGTAAGAAAAAAATGAAAGAAGAAAATGAACTTAATAAAATTCTACGTAAAAATGATAGAATTCTAAAAAAGTACTTTGCTTTTTCACCTTTACAAAATGAAGTTGTTCAGTATATAAATGTTTTAAGGGCTGATGGATTTAATCCAAATTTTAATATCGGCGGGACAACTATAGATGGCGAAAGATTTTTGCTATCCTACAAATATATTTTTAGTGTCTATCAAAATAAAAATATTTTTTTAATTAAAATTAGAAAACGATGAAAGGTATAATGCCAACAGAAGTAGATGATTTCCTCATTTCAGAAATGAATAAATCAGCAATCAATCATGCATGTAACAACAATTGTGAAACTCCAGAAAGTATTCAATGGAATACGATAATTGTTCTTGGAGTTCTAATTGGGGTTAGTATATTTGTTACTTACCACTTAACTGAACCGCGAAAAACAAAGTCTCAATACTTTAATAACGAAAACGATGAAAAGCTTAAATAAAAATTAATATATACCTTTCAAATCCAAAATTAAAACCAACCATTTATATATCTACAAATTAATTTCTCCCATTACCGGAAAAGAAATACCTTTGTTACATTATAATTAATCACTGTCCTAAAAATGGGGAGCTTACAATTCCCGGGTGGTAAAAGGGCGTGATAACGAAAAAGCTAGTGTAATTACT